>NZ_JAYXUH010000010.1:0-147574 GCF_036040035.1 Photobacterium sp. S4TG1 | reverse complement strand
ACCTCAGTGCGCATTATGTACCTTATGTTAAATAGGATATAGAGCATTGAGACTATCACAAGAATATACGTAGAATATTGATTAATAATGGTTAAATACACTCTCCTGCAATTTACTCCTTGTGCATTTAACAGTATTAGCTATTTACCATAAAGTACATAATTAACACTTATTCTAAGATGCTACCTCAGACATTCTGTATTCGGTAGCCCCTTAGAAACTTGTAATTATTAAACTTAGTTTGATGGCGTTTACAAAACAGATCGCCACAATGTAAACGCCAAAAATAACCCTGTTTCGAAAAACAGGGTTTAAATTTATTACCAACTTAATGTATCAGCTATTTTACTTACTGAGGATTAAGTCCTAATTTTTGTAGTACCAGTTTAAAATTATCTTGACGTTCTTTAATGTTATGAACATCACCTGTCGAACAAGTTGAATCTGGGCAGCCACGGTTCACAATACCAGAAACATCATCAATAAATTCAGTTCCTTTCAGGCCACCATTAACGTACTTTTTCAATTCGTTGTAATAATTCCAATCAGCATAGTCACCGCCTTCATTAGAGTATGCTTGCACTGATGTTACCCAATAGAATAAGCCTGCAATCCATTTGATTTCTTTATTCTTCTCAGAGCTACAAATTAAGCCTGGGTTTGAACAGAAATCAAGATCAGCATATAGCGGGTTTACAGGTGGCGCTTCAACCATTACACCATCAATGGTTTGACCAATGGTTGCAGGATCAACGTGTGAACGACCTAAATAATGGTTTAACGTACCAAAATTTTGACGACCTGTGGTTTGAATAACGCCACGTCCCCACCAACCACAGCCTTCAACACTTTCTTGACTGCTGCCATCCCATAAGAACGTACCGGCTTTTTGACCAACGTAAATTTTACACTCATCACGTTCCCATACTTGCTTTGAAGTATCGATTTTATCTGGTACCGCATTACAGTGACCATTGTTAGTCCAGCGTCCCACATGACCATTAACCAGTAAGCCTTGCTCTTCTAATACTGCATCAGGAGCGGCAAATACAGGTGCTGGTGCGCCGTACCATTTTGCATGGGTTAACGCACTGACTTCCATTTTGTTATCACGCGGACAAGAATAAGCATAATCTAAGCCTGATACTGGGTTAACACCGTAATCTGCGTATTTTTGACCTAACTGACCACAACTTGCAGACATTGGGTAATCAGCAGGCGCGCCATATTTAATTTCAGACCAGTTGTTTTCATCACATGCGTTATAACGGATTGTCTCTTGCATGCTTTGTGCTAAAAACGCAGCAATAGCGACTTTGGCATAAATAATATTGGTTGCATCATCTGCTTCGTCAGTCAGTAGCCAAAACTTATTACCTGCAACACCAATATTGTGCATCGCATTAAGGCCATCAAGGAAGTCATTCCACTTATACACTGTCGATGGCACCCATTGTGACTGCGGTGTTTCATAGAGGAAGGCTTCATTATCCATGACATCTGAGGCATTCGTTAACTCAGTATTCAATGCTTCAATACGTGTTAATGAGCCTTTTTCAAGTTCTTCACCAACGTAATATAATGGTACTTTCGCACTTTGGTAAGCTTCAATTTTACTTGTTAAATCTGCGCTGTCTTTATCAAATAAAATCGCAAATATATTGCTGTGAGCCGCTTTACGAATTTGCTGATCACGTGTTGTTTGACCCATAAAATAATTCGCAGCTTGCTCGGTTGGAATATTAGCAAGCATTGCAGGCGTCTTAATATAATCCGTAACTTGTTTTACATATTCAAGTGCGTTGTGCCATTGTTCAGTTGATAATGCCGCGGTGGTTGATGATTTAGTAAAACTAATGAAGTCAGCTTTAGTCAATGATTCTGCTTTATATATATCTAGAGTATTTAAAAGATCAGCAGTGTAACTTGATGCAGCATTCCACACAGATTGGCGACCAGAATGAGTATCAAATGCAAAATCACCAACGCTGAAAGACCAACCCAAACTCGCTTCAGGAGCAAGCGTTGTTAGAATTAAGTTGTGAGCTTGTGACCAACCTTTCAAATCATCACTAAGGGCATTAATTTTATCAATATCAATACTAGCTGCGGTTGTATCTACGGCTTTGAGTAATGCCTCTTTAACCGCAATAACACCCAGAGATTGACCTTTATCTAATGTTGCTTTATCAAGCACATCACTACTAATAATGACAGATGAAGTCCCTGCTTGTGTCGCCGCCTCGATGATGGAAACAAATTTAGCGGTTAACTTATTAACATCAGCAAGATCTTCAGTAGCACTCGTTGCAATAGTTATTGTTGGCGGTGCCGTTGATGATGGACTTGTAACCACAAAATCATTTGGCCATCCAGCAACTTCAAGGCGCACAGGATCCATTGGATTTGGTAACGAAAGTACAGCCGCAGTACCGGGCTCAGATCCATCACAATTAAGATGTAGAGTCCATGAACTATCACTACCTGGAACAGATTGAGTCCAATAAACAGCAGAATAAGCAATATTTTTATTAACCATTATATCGCCAGTGCCAGCGTGATCACCCCGCGTCCAATCAGGATAAACATTAAATTCATCACATAGTCCCGCTGAAGCCAAAGGTGCAACACTTGATATCTGATTAACATCAGACGCACACACATAACCGCTAAGCATAGTACTGAATATCGCTATTGTTATTTTATTTATTCTTCTCACAGTTTAATTCCTTCTATGTTCATGCGTATAAATAGGTCAAAAATCTAATCTTGATTAGTTATTAGCTAAAATATTGCTTTATGAACCAAATTTTTAGCACCCTTATAACAACCATTTGATTAGTATTAACTTATTTATCATCGCGAATTATAAGTAACAATATGCAATCAGTTAATATCGGTGAAATATGATCGTTTGATCAAAGAAAAAAACAGTAAGAAGATAATGATAATTTTATAAATGTGAGATTGAGCCGAAACTATAAAATCCGTAGCTAACTATAATAAATGCCCTTTTCATTAAAAATAACCCAATAGCAGCACTCAATTTTTGTTAATTGAGTGCGTTGTTTTAAATCGTCTTAGAAATTAATGGTTTTAGTTTGTGGCCCTCTGTGAGCAAATTTTACTTGCTCCATTAATACCGGTGCAGTTAATGGTGGATTGTTTGAATAACCAAAATGTTCGATAGGCATACCATCATTACCTATTGTTAAATTGTAATCACCATCAGTATCTTGAAATGCAAATACCGCATAATCCCCAAAAGGAAGCGCATCGATTGTGATCCCTTGTGCCAATTTTTGCGGCGAATACGTGTTCATATATACCGTAGGGCGTTGAGTTAAATCATCTTTTTCATCGTAAACCAACACTAGCACTGCTGTTTTGGGATCACTAATATTGGTGACTTTTATTGTTAACGGGGAAATACCATCGGCAGTAACGACATTAGCAAACATAATAATACTCAAGATAACGCTACCCCCACTCACCCAATGTAATCGACTTACCGTATGCATATTTACCTTCTCTGACAGTAATGCTGCGCCCCATAATGTTGCAGCAAAAGCGATAATAAGTAGCGTGTAATATGATTCTAAACGAAGATTATGCAGTAACGGCGCGCTTAAATAGACAATAACAACTTGCCAACTGAAGACGCGTAATGAATGACGACCAATATAACTTAATGCCTTAATATGGAGGGCATTAGGATAACGCTGAATAATTACAGCTATCAGATATACCCATACGGTAATATTTAAAGTACGTAGCCAACCAAGTTCTGGTTTATCTGCATATGCATATAGCGCCCACCGCTGAATACCATAATCACTAAAGACACCGTAATGCGCGGCAAAAAGCCCCGTTGCAATGATCACTGCAATAGCAGTTAATACAGGATGCTGCCAACGTAGTGTTTTATTTTGTAGCATAAACCCAAGAGCCGAGCCGCCGACAAACAACAGTTGCCATGCAAAAAGATTGAAATAGCCTAGCTGTAGTTTGAAACTTGAAAAAACAAACGAAAAGAAAGGGAGCAGTATTGTTGTATTAAGCTCTTTACTAAAAATCCAAACAATAATACTGATGCTTACAACTGCCCACCCTAGCCCTTTGCGGTACATAATAATGAGCACAGGTAACAGCAACATGAAAATAATATACAGCGGCAGAATATCAAAATAGTTGGGTTGATTAACCAAAACCGCACTGGCTATAAAGGTCTTAAAGGGGGTTTCTATTACATTCTGAGCACTATGTTGGAGTATAGGTAAAGCTGATGGTAAGAAATGTGATGCGATAAGAACCCATGCAAAAACAATCAACAAGCAACCAATGTGATAACGATAGATACTAAATGCTCGGTGCCATGCTTTGGTGATAGACTGAGCATTAGTTAGCGATTCTCTACTGTATATCGCACCCGCAAGTAAGCCTGAAATAAGTACAAAACATTCGGCTGCGCCAAACTGCCCAAATGGTTGTAAAGTCACATTTTGAATGACAGAATACCCGCCACTTATCCATATTAAGTGATTGATTGTCATTAATAATAGTAATAAACCTCGAATACTATCTAACGCAGCTATCCTTTTCATTATCGTTACTCTAAATAATTGTATTAGCGTATTTTTATCAAAAAACATGCCTTTTTATATCTTTCATTGCCATTTGATCTCAAGCTTGGATGAAACACCACATTTCGCACTGTAATAGTCCGGTAATTACAAAACTAGAATAATAATATTGCTTATCTTTCGCGGTAAATTAGGTATATTGATAATTCAATCTGTATGGAGACAACAATGACAAGCTCAACCTTAACGACCTCGAAAAAAACCATCGGCTTAACCAGTGACAATATTGCAGGTGTGTCACCTCAAATATTGCAGCACCTTATTGAATTTAGTGTTGGTGATGCAACACCGTATGGTAATGATGATTTATCGTTACAATTGGATCGCAAAATGAGTGCGTTATTTGAAACTGATGTTGCGGTCGTTTTAGTACCAACAGGAACAGCAGCTAATAGCTTATGTTTAGCCGCAATGTCTCCTGCTTGGGGAGCTGTACTTTGTCATCCAAATAGCCATATAAATAATGATGAATGTGGCGCGCCGGAGTTTTTCAGTAATGGCGTAAAGCTTCTGCCGATTGATGGTGATGATTGTAAAATTGACCCTATAAAATTGAGTCAACGTGCTACTTTAAAGATTGGAGATGTTCATACCGTACAGCCAGCTGTCGTTAGTGTGACTCAAGCGACTGAAACAGGAAGTGTTTATACCCTTGATGAACTTCGTACTATTGGTGATGTATGTAAAAGCCATAATTTAAAATACCATATGGATGGCGCACGTTTTGCTAATGCGGTTGATGCCCTTGGATGTTCACCTGCAGAAATGACATGGAAAGCGGGTGTTGATGCCCTTTCTTTTGGTGCGACAAAAAATGGTGCCTTTGGTGTAGAAGTGATTGTTCTGTTTGATACTAGTTTAAAAAATGAAATTGAATATCGTCGTAAACGTGCGGGGCATTTGATGTCTAAAATGCGTTTTCTATCAACACAAATCGATGCTTATATTACCGATAATTTATGGCTTAACAACGCACAACATGCGAATGCAATGGCAACAAAATTACGTAACGGTATTCTGAGCATCGATGGTGTTGAACTACTTCACCCATCAAAAACAAATATTGTATTTTGTAAAATGTCACCCGTGACGATTGCAACCTTACATGAACATGGCTTTGAGTTTTTAGCTAATCGCTGGGGTGATGGTGTCGCGCGTTTAGTAACCAATTTTGCAACCAAAGCTGAAGATATTGACGCTTTTATTGATGTACTTGCGGCTAGTAGTAAGTAGTAAGTAGTAAGTAGTAAGTAGTAAGTAGTAAAAGAATAACGGCAATCACCTAATATGATTGCCGTTATTCTTCACACCACATTTATAGTTACACTGTGGTTAGTCATATAACACTACGCTTTACCTTGAATAATACGGGTTAGTTTTGGCGCAATAAGTAATGTAAAGGCAGCAATAACAGCAGTAACATACCCGATTTCACCAAAAACTTCTGCATAAAGAACAAGAGTTTGAGTTGGTTCAATAACCCCTTCTGGCGCAGCCGTTAAACTTGCAATCCAGCCAGCTAAAATAGCCGCAGTGGCTGAGGTTAAAAACCACATTCCCATAGCAAATCCCATCATTCGTTGTGGCACTAATTGGGCAATCATAGCGAGCCCAAGACCTGACACTAACAACTCCCCTAGTGACTGTAATAAATAGCTTGCCACTAACCAATTTGAATTAACGATCCCTTGTGAATTTGCAAACCCAGTTGAGAATTTCAAAATTAAAAAAGCTAGACTACATAACACCATCCCAAACGCAAACTTAAACGGCATCGCAAATCGTTCGCCGAGTTTATTATAAAGTATGGCTAATAGCGGACTCGCAATCATGATCCAAAACGGATTCAGCGCTTGAAATTGTTCTGGCTCTACTTTAAAACCAAATAAATCATGACTAACATTATGAATAGCAAAAAAATTAAGTGAGGTTGGCATCTGAAAATATAGCGCAAAGAAGACAATGCCCTGTAACATTAAAACAAAAGCGACAAACATTTTTGCCCTTTCAAGTCCTTGTGTTTTAAATGCTTCTTTGAAATAAATAAACACGATTGTAATTCCGACTACAACCAAAATAGCATGAGCGTAAAACAAGTGTTGTAATAGAAACGCACTCAAAAAGCTCAATACAACGGTAGCCACCACAACAGCCAAATAATAGCGTTTATTGACGGGCAACATATCAGGTTTTGAACCAATATTTTTAACGATTCGACCCATCACCATAAAGTTAACCATAGTAATTAATAATCCAATCGCACTCACACCAAAAGCCACGCCATAACCCATTTTTTCAGCTATCCAAGGGCTTAATAGCATTGAGAAAAATGAACCTAAATTAATCGCCATATAGTACATGGTAAATGCACCATCAAGACGCGGATCATTTTCCTCATAAGATTTTGCAAGTAAACTTGAAGGGTTGGCTTTAAATAAACCATTACCCATAGTGATAAAACCCATTGCTATATAGATAAGTTCTTTTCCGCCAAACCCTCCCGCTGCGGATAGCCCTAATAAAGAGTACCCAATAGTAAGAACAAACGCCCCGAGAGTAATGGTCCGTTTCGTACCAAGGATCTTATCCCCAACCCACCCACCAATCGCTACTGAACCAAATATTAACGCAGAAAATGCACCAAATAAGGTAAATGACTCGGCCTCTGACATGCCAAGAATTTTAACCATATATACAGTAAGAATGGCTTGCATGCCGTAGAACCCAAATCGCTCCCAGAACTCTACTGAAAATATGAGATAAAACGGTTTAGGTTGTTTAAAAACATTCACATCTGACATACAGCCTTCCTTAAATCAGTCGCAATTGCTTTAATAGTAGTCGTTATATTAAAAATGCGGATTGCGAGACTGATTCAAAAATAGATATTATCGAATAGGGTTTATATCTTTAAGAGGAAGGTTGAAAATAGAAATAATAGCAGGATTTAAAATAGATAACGTTACAATGCTGGTGGTTATATATAAACGAATAGAATTGAGGCAATAATCGTTTGAATTATTGCCTCATATAAACTACTGATCACTCAGATTTTTAGCGTATATAATTGGCTATCAACCGCCAGCTAATTTAACGGTATGACCTTTCTTTTCAAGATGCGCTTTAATCACATCACGCTTATCACCTTGAATTTCAATTTTACCCTCTTTTACTGCACCGCCACAGCCACACACTTTTTTCAATTCAGCGGCAATGAGCTTCAGTTGGGTATCTTCAACATCAAGACCTGAAACAATACAAACGCCTTTGCCCTTACGTCCTTTTGTTTCTCGCTGAATACGAACAATACCATCACCTTTTGGGCGTACAGGCTGTTCTTTCTCTTCTTTAATTCGACCAGTTTCGGTTGAGAAAACTAAACGGCTATTATCACTCATTGTGCAATCTATCTCACTTGGTTGCTTGATTGTGTGAATAACATTAAAAGTTAGCACATCAATCTTGCGAAATACTCATGAACCAATACTATCAATAAATGGTACTCTAACGGAACATCTTATGATTCGTAATGTGATTTTTGATTTTGGCGCAGTACTATTTGAATGGAATCCACACCATATTGTTAATAGTTTCACCACATCACCATCAGAGAGAGAAATATTGCTGCGTGATGTACTTCAACATCCTGACTGGCTATCACTTGATCGTGGTACGATGCTTATTGCGGAGGTGATACCGAAATTTTCAGCACGAACTCAAATATCATCACAGCGTATTGAAGATTTTATCGCGCATATTCAATTGAGTCTGACCAAAATACAACAAACAGAAACACTCTTTAATCAGTTAACACAACAACCCTACTCACTTTATTATCTGACCAATATGTGTAGTGCCTTTTTTGATACTCTATGTGAGAAGCATCACTTTATTTCATTTTTTGATGGTGGATTAGTCTCAGGAAAAGAATTAGTCATGAAGCCCGAACAAGAAATATTTCTAAGGCTCTGTGAGCGTTACCAATTAACACCACAAGAAAGTTTATTTATTGATGATAATAGCGAGAATATTCAAATAGCATCAGCACTCGGTTTTAATACAATTAAATTTGATCAAACAACATCGTGTTTCCAGCAAATTGAAAAGCAACTTTTTCTACATTAAATTCAGATAATTGCCTAATTTTTACATAAAATTGAACATTGTTATTGCTACCCAGTCTATTATCTATAATGAAGAGCTAATAATATCAGGAGTTTATGTGAAAAAAGTTTTTATGTCTGCCATGTTAGTTGCTGCAGCAACCCTATCAACCATGACCTACGCTACCGATCAATGCGATGGAAAATACATTGTGGGCCCTGTTGAGACCATTCACGTTAAAGATCTTGATATGGATTACAAAGCGCGTATCGATACCGGGGCAAATACAACATCTATCAATGCGTATGACTTGCACGTTATCGATGGTAATAATAACCCTAACGATAGCAAGAAAAGTTGGCAAGAAAATCTAGGCAAAATGATCAGCTTTAAAACAGCCAATGCTCAAGGACAAGAACAAACACATACGAGCAAAATCATTAAAATCAGCAAAATACGTAATGCACAAGGTGTTGAACGCCGTTATGCTGTGGTAATGGATTTAGTTTGGAATGGTAAAAACCATGCGATTCCAGTTAACTTACGTGATCGTAAAAAACTTGAATATAAATTACTCATTGGTCGCAATTGGTTAGATGGACGTTATTTAGTTGATGTATCAAAACACGATAACGATGATTAATACTTAAATGTATCGCTAAATCAGTGCCTGTAATAAATAGGCACTGTTTTTTAAGCTGCAAGCGTTCTATCTAAATATTTTTTAATTGAAACGATATCACCTTTTAATAGCTGTCCTCTAACCATCACATACCATTCATTCGCTTTACCACTATCATTTTTTATGACGATTCCTCGATATTGCTCAGAGCTTGCTATTACGGTTGATTGTCTTACCTGAGGATGAGTATTAAATTTCTCTGGTGGCATAAAAGCTTTAGTATCGCACCACCAATCCACACTCTTTTTAATGTTGGTTATCATTCCTTTGACAGCTTGACCATTAATGGTTGTTTTCCAGTCTGCTGTCAGCCCTGTACTATTTTCGATGGTATAGCCACGATGAAAAAGGCGTTTTTTTATTGTCATATTTCCAACCTTATTAAAGTATTAGTTTCTTTAATAATCATTACGTTAACTATTTATATAATAATAAAATCTAAATTACTAGGCTAGTTTTGTATGATTATTCTTTCATTTTTCGATGGTCGTTGATATTATTCACTCACTATAAAGTTATAGTGCATTAGAGGGTGTTATGGCTAAGAAGATCACCGTTATTGAAGATGAAACCATTCGTAATGCAAGTATTACGGACTTTTCAACCATTGCTGAGTCCATTACCGCTTGGCAACGACTAACACACCAACAATATGCCAAAAATACTTTGGTTGCGTTTAAAAATGATTGGAATAGCTTTTTACTTTTTTGTGAACACCATAAAGCGTCAGCATTACCGGCATCAGCTGAAATTGTTCATCGTTATATAGAAAAAATGGCGCAAACTCGTAAGTTAGCCAGCCTTAAACGTTACATTGTCACTATCAGTTTAGTACACCGTTGTCATGCATTACCTAATCCCTGTTTAAGTAATGAAATTAAACTCGCTATGCATAAACAACGTCTTGATAAACATGATGATTACACTAATGCTCAGGGATTTCGTGATAATCATTTACACGACCTTCTTGATGTTTTTATACTTTCAACAAAAGCTAAAGATGTTCGAGATATGGCTATCTGGGCAATCACATTTGAAGCCATGCTAAAACGCTCTGAAGTAACCGCCCTAAGTATTAATGATATTGAAATCAATCCTAATGGCTTAATAACCCTGTCGATTAATGATACTTTAATTGCGTTAAGTGACGTGGCATCTCAAGCAATTAATCGATGGTTAACCTTATCTATGATTGATAGCGGCTTTGTTTTTCGACGCATTGATCGGCATAACAATATTGGTGATAACCCTCTTGATCACTCATCTGTATATCGAATCTTTAGACGAGCAAGCCAAGAGCTTGACCTCCCAGCAGATGTGATTTTTTCAGGCCAATCACCACGGGTTGGTGCTAGCCAAGACTTAGCTGATGCTGGACTGTCTGTCCACCAAATACAACATCAGGGGCGATGGCGAAGCCCTGCTATGCCTGCACAATATATTGGTCAGCGAGCTAAACGTGATAATACTTTGAAAAAATTCGCGAATAAGAATGGTAAATAACGCATAAGACTATAAAACGACACAAAAAAGCCAACCTTAATACGTTTTCTCCGCAGAATTCGTATAAACGGTTGGCTATTAATGCACTTAGTTAAATTTTATTTAACCGCGTTTTTAATTGCTTTTTCAATAAAGTCTGTAAAGTTATGGCCATAGTTCTCTAGCATTTTAGGGAACATTGAAATTGGCGTCATACCTGGGAAAGTATTAATTTCATTTAATAGAATTTCATTGTCTTCACTTAAAAAGAAATCAATGCGAGATAAATCTTTAAGTTTCATTTGCTCAAATGCTTTACGTGCATAATGCTGAATAGCTTCAATTTGCTCTTCAGTTAAATTACGCGCTTCAACCTGCGTTGTTGATAAACTATCAGTGCTGTATTTTTCTTCGTAGCTATAGAACTTATCATCAGGGCATGATACTTCACCAGGCTTGGTGATAATTAATTGATCACCAAATTGATAAGCAGCAACTTCAAGTTCACGAGGTTTAATGGTTTTTTCAATAAGGACTTGGTTTGAATATCCAAATGCATTATCAACAGCAGTACGTAATTCGTCTGCATTCACAACACTATAGCAGCCTACTGATGAGCCTTGGCATGCAGCCTTAATAAAGACCTTACCCCATTGCGTCAATGCTGCTAGCGCTTGTTGATGTGCCTGTTCAGTATTCTCGCTCAAGAAAACATAGGGTGTATTGGGAATCTTTAACGCATCAAACCATAATTTAGTGGTAATTTTATTAAAACAATTAGTACTTGCTTCTGCACCACAACCTAAATAAGGCAAACCAGCTAAATCAAACAGTGATTGTAGGTCTCCTGTTTCACCAGGGAAACCGTGTACACAAGGGATTACATAATCAATCGTAATAGGTTGTTCACCAACAGCAGACAATGTTTTATCTAAGTTCAATTCACAAGAATGTTGGTTTTCATTTAACCAACCTTCATTTTTTGTCATTTCTACACGCGTATAGCTGACGCCATCAATCGCTTTTAATTGTTGTTCAATAAAGTTTGCAGACACGAGAGAAACTTCATGCTCAGCACTACCGCCGCCGCATAATAATAATACATGGATAGAACTCATTATCGTTCCTTAATTAGACCAATCACAATACAATGCAGATTACAAAAGCCTTGATACACTACCAAGGTCACAAAGAATAAGGCATTCACTACTGAATATAGTAATCAAAAAACGAATGTGAATGCACCCTCTACATCATCTTATCGTGATTTATTTTTAAATCATGCGAAGTTTGTGCTAAAAATGGTGATTAAACCACCATTTATCTGCTGTTTACTATTGAATTATTGTAATTGCTTCAATTGTGGTGAACGAGTATGTTCGATCTCATAAAAATTCCTCACAAATGCGCCATTGTTCTGTACAGCCTCAGGTAGCAAGGCTAATGCCGCTTTTGCTTGTTCATGATCAGAGTAATGCCCTAATAATAAAGTATAAACTTGGCTGCCATTGATCATTTTCTTATTTAACCAAGCCGGTTGCTGGCTATCTAATAACGACAGCAATTTCACTAATGATTGTTCATCCCTTGATGCGGTAACTTGCACACTATAACCATGCATAACTGTTGTTTTATATTCATCATCAGCTGCTATGGGTTCATTCGCCGATGCTTGGTCATCGACAACAGTTTGATCATCCACAGTAGTATCATTTGATGACTCAATTGGTTCAGGTTCATCAGTTACAGTCGCTGCCGTATTATCTGTTTCTGTTGCCGCATTCACAGCTGATTCAATAGATGCAGCATCCATCTCCATCACTTCATTTATGGCAGGTTCCGTAGCTTCTGCATCAATATCTGTTGCTGTATTCTCGGTAGGCTCTGCGGCAACTGCATCAACATCTGTTGTTGTATTCTTGGCAGGCTCTACGGCTACTGCATCAACATCTGTTGTTGTATCTACTGCTAACTCATTCGTTTCTTCAACAGCAGTAGATTCTGAAGTGTTTTCAGTTATTGAGACGGCTTTTGCAGCTGGCTGCTCTTTTATAACTTGTTCACTGACGGCAATAGAATCTATCGATTGATATAGAGGGTCTGTTTTAACTGATTCATCTAACTCAGCAACGACCGTTGGTTCGACAAATTTTTCAGTCGATTGCGTCGTATTTATAGTTTCAATAGGGGTTTGTAATGATGTTTTTGGTGGCATCAATTGAGCACAACCCACTAAGCTCGATAACAGGCTCAATGTGATAATTTTCTTCATTTTATTCTCTCTTATTCTCAACTGAATATTGGGGTGCTCATCATCAAAACAATAGAATGACAAAGGATCTATAATAGTTTGCCGTAGCTTTTGATTACGATCAAACAGATCATAACGATAGATCAATCGAAAAGCATTTATGTTACCATGCTCACAATAAATATTGTTTTGTTAACAATAATATCACTCACCTTTTCTGTTAATACCTAGGAACCTCAATGGCTGATCCACATATTAAATGCGAACTCGATCTACTTGATAAACTAACCGTTATTCTGTATCGCTCAGCATTCACTGTTGCTGCTATTATCATGGCGATTATTGGTTCAGAAACTCATGCTGCAACGCCCTTTCTCGTTATAGTTGCTTTATTAGCATCTACAACAGTGCATATTTACGACAAACGCTTTCGTTGGTTGATCCAAGGCGCAGGACTATTCTCGGCAATTTGGCTTATCTCTGGATTATGGCAGCCATTAGCATTAGGCGCGGCTTTATTTGTCTTTAGTGCACTTTCAATAAAAGAATACTTTTGCTTTAAAGTGAAAATTCTTTTAGTGACTCCTCTTGCTTTAGCGGGTTTTTGGTTTTGTTTAGTGTTTAATGCTGTCAATATTGCAATTGGCTTTGCAATGACCGGTGCAGCGTTACTTGCGTTTGCAGCCTTTAGTAAATGGCGTATGCCACTACATTTTGATATTGGAGATAAAAGCCGCTACCAGGTGTAATACTTATAATAATTGAGCCACCAGCTTTATTATCCACCAGCAAAAAAAGAGATCATATGATCTCTTTTTTTATATTTTACGAGCATACTTTTGTTTATACATTGCCTCATCTGCTTTATTTAAAGCGTTTTCTATACAGTCACCAACCGTAACAATTCCATAAGAAAAACTTAGATAAAGCTGCTTTAATAAAAAATAAGCTTCAATTTTATCTCTAATAATTTCAATACGTTGTCTAACTCCAGACAGTGAAGAACTATCAAGTAGTAATACAAATTCATCACCACCAAAACGTACGATCACATCGCGCTCCCGTAACATTTTCTGTATACTTTGAGCAAAATCTCGTAAAACTTCGTCGCCTTTATTATGCCCATGTACGTCATTGATTAATTTAAATCCATCAAGGTCAATAAACACCAGCGTTTGATAGGCGCTTGCATAGGTCGATTTTAAATAACTTTTTTGGTAACACCCCGTTAAAGTGTCAATATTAATGCTATCGTTAGCTTCATAAATACTGCAAATGATGAATGCTTGATCAAAATGCATTATCTTTTGACGATAAGTATGAAAAGACTGCTTACCATTTTCAGTTTCAACTGTTTCATTAGATACAATAAAACAAGTATCGCTATTAAGTAATTCATTGTCTAAATCAAGGCACGTACGGTAATCAGGAAATTTATTGCATGCTTGTTCAGCGCTATAATCAACGAGATCAACACCTAAGTAATTAATATGTTTATCATTATTAAAAATAGCATTTCCTTCACTATCACGAATAATAACAAGTGCATCACAAGAACTAATTAATGAAGAAACTAATAAAAAATGAGGACTACTCTTTCGCTCAAGCAATTCATTATAATTTTTATTAATTCTACGTTGTTCATTATAAACATCAAAAAAATTAGGACTAATACCAATTGTATTATAATGATCTATCTTCATAAGATGCTGAATTGCGAGTTTGATTTCATGATGATCTTTTGCACGATTCATATCATAAATAGCTTGATCGAGTAAATTACAAAATGATTTTGTTTTATTTTTATAGCTATCTATATTGGAAGCTGTTTGCTTAACATCCTCAATACTAATAGGCTGCGAAAAATAAAACCCTTGATAGGTCATCGTCCCAAATTGTTTTAGTAGATTCAGTTGTTCAAATGTTTCTACTCCCTCAATAATAATATGCTTATCAAGTACTTTGACGATCTTTTCATATTTCGTTTTAATTAATGAATAGACAACATAACTTTGAGTAATATTCTTGATTAATTTTCGATCTAACTTTATGTACTCCACATCAAGATGTAAAAATAATTCACTATTCGCATAGCCTTTCCCATAATCATCTAGAGCAAATTGAATATCTTTAGCTTTCAATTGGTTAATTGCAGATTGAATACGTGAAAAATCATTCGTTGTATCATGACGAGTCAGTTCTAAAATGACGTTTTTTTCATGCTCAAATATTTTTTCACATGCATCAATAAATTCATCATTTAATAGGCTAGAAATAGATATATTAATTGCTAATTTTGTCTTTTCAGGATTAGACAACCGTGATCGTTGCTGAATAACCGATTCAATAACAGCTAAATCAAAAGCAACATGATCATTGATACTTTCTATATAGCATTCAATGTCAGAGTTAGGCGTTCTAAGTAGTGCTTCATAAGAAGATATTTTACCGTTGTAATAGCGAGGCTGATAATTAAAGTAACAACTTGAGAGCATGATTATATTCTTATTAGATTTTTGAAGGAGAATAATCGAAAAACTTACTGATCCCAAGTGTATTTTTTATTTAATTAATTACTATTCCATATTGGAATCACTCATTCCTAAAAAGACTTGAACAGTATCAACATTATCTTCAACTTGACAAAAAATATCATTAAAAACTATATAGTTACGTATAAAGAATTTATGATATACAACTGCATCAATACAACTTAATCACTTTTTTTACGCTCATTTTTTTGTTTATACATTGCGATATCTGCTGTTTTTAAAGCAAGTTCAACACCATCTTGTAGAGATGCAACGCCATATGAAAAACTTAACTGCGTTTCTTTTTGATTAAAATACCATTCAATATTTTGCCTTAACTGATCAATACGTTGATGAACATTTTTAATCACATGACTATTCAGTAAAATGATAAACTCATCCCCACCGAAACGTATAATCACATCTTCGTCACGTAACATATTTTTAATCGTTAATGAAAAGTCACGTAAAACTTCATCACCAACATAATGGCCAAAGTTATCATTAATCTCTTTAAAACCATCTAAATCAATAAACACCAGTATTTTATGTTAGTACCTTGGCTGGTATTTGAAATATAATTCATCAGTCATTTCTTTTTGCCCTAATCTATTTTAATGCTACACCTTAGTAACACATATATAACCAGTATTATCAATAACAAAAGCATATAAATAGTTATTTATGATTAAAGTATAACCATAGCGAATAAAACTTTTATTTTTGGCATAGCATGCCGTTGACATTTAGATCATCAATATTCTGTTAGATCACATTATCTTTATAAAAAAAATGTTTATTTCATATTTAGATATAAAGTATCACTAAGGCAGAGAGAGATAATTATCTATGAGTAGTATTGCGGCTTTTTTGAAACCGACCAGCATTGCCGTCATTGGCGCATCAAACAACCCACACCGTATTGGCTATATTGTGGTTAGTAACCTATTAGCAGGTTGTTTTAATGGCCCCATCATTCCAGTCACCCCAAAGTATGCTGCAGTTGCTGGAATTCTGGCTTATCGCAATATTAAATCAATGCCCATCATTCCAGACATTGCTATCGTGTGTACTCGCGCAGAACTTGTTCCCGATATTATTAACCAGCTTGGGAAAAAAGGAGTAAAAGCAACGATTATTATTGCAGCTGGTATGACCCCCCATACAAACAACAAAGAAATTATTAGCCACCAACAACAGATGCTTACCAATGCACAGCACTATAATATGCGAATTATAGGCCCTAATAGTATGGGGATCATTTTGCCATGGTTGAACCTAAATGCCTCTGCTGCCCCTGCTCGTGCAAATAAAGGTAATATTGCATTTGTTTCACAATCAGCGGCAGTATGTACAACTATTTTAGATTGGGCGCAGAACAAACAAATAGGTTTCTCTACCTTTGTTTCTTTAGGGGACGCTTGCGATATTAACTTTGCTGAACTGCTTGATTTTTTAAGTCAAGATACTAAAACAGAGGCAATCTTACTTTATATCGACAATATTAAAGATGCTCGCCAATTTATGTCTGCAGCCCGTGCAGCAGCGAGGAACCGTCGCATTCTAGTATTAAAGAGTGGCCGTACAAGCGCTGGACGTTCAGCTGCTTTATTACATACCAGCGGTGAGCATGGCGTTGATGAAATATATGATGCAGCTATTAGACGTTCAGGCATGTTACGCGTACATACAACTCATGATCTATTTGCTGCGGTTGAAACACTGGCTCATTCTGTACCACTGCGAGGTGAGCGATTAGCAATTCTTACTAATGGTGGCGGCCCAGCTATTATGGCATTAGATGCTTTATCAGATAGAGGTGGCAAATTAGCACAATTAAGTCATGCAACAATTGCAAAACTATCACAAGTCTTACCCCCCTATTGGTCACAAGCAAACCCGATAGATATCATGGGGGATGCTAATACTGCACGTTACCAACAAGTACTTAATATTCTATTGGATAGTGATGATTTTGATGCCTTACTTATTATGCATAGTCCATCCGCTTTAGCGCATAGCACCAACACAGCTAAAGCAATCATTGATACTCTTATCCAACATCCTCGCAGCCAACGTTTTAATATTTTAACTAACTGGTCGAGTGAGAATGAAGCAACCAATGCACGAACTCTTTTTTCGCAAGCACGTTTACCCACTTATCGAACACCTGAAAGCGCAATCTCAGCTTTCATGCATTTAGTCGAATACCGCCGTAACCAACGACAATTAATGGAAACCCCCGTCTCAGTCAATGACGCTACCGCAGACCCTAATTATGTACGGTACGAAATAGAGCGTTTACTTCAGCAAAATATTTACCATCTTGAGACTCATGAAGTTCGGCCGTTATTAAAGAGTTATGGTTTTACGACCTTACCAACATGGATAGCCTCTGATGCTGCTGAAGCGGTGCATATTGCCGAACAGATAGGGTATCCCGTGGCTGTTAAGTTACGCTCTCCCGATATTCGACATAAATCGGAGATTCACGGCGTCGTTTTATATCTACGAAATGCAAATGAAGTAGCTAATGCCGCCGATGCCATCTTAGCTCGTGTTACATTACACTATCCAAGTGCACGGATTGATGGTTTATTGATTCAACGTATGGCTAACCGCTCAGGTGCGCAAGAATTGCGTATTGGTGTCCATAACGATCCTGTTTTTGGGCCAGTAATCATGCTGGGAGAGGAAACCATTCATTGGGATATTGAACGTGATGCCGTGGTGGCGTTACCGCCGCTAAATATGGCACTAGCCCGCTATATGGTCATCAATGCGCTAAAGCGTAACAAAATCAAACAACGTAGCAGTTTAGAGAAGATCTCTATTCCCGCGCTATGCCGATTATTAGTGACTATTTCACATATGATCATTGATTGTCCCAACATAAGCACACTGGATATTCATCCTTTGCTTATCTCTGGTGATGAATTAACAATTATTGATGCATCGATGGATATCGCCACATTTAATGGTGATATACAGCAACGGTTAGCTATTCGTCCTTACCCTAAAGAATATGAACAGCAATGCCAACTTAAAGACGGTAAATCAATATTACTGCGCCCAATATTACCGGAAGATGAACCTATTCATAAAGCCTTTATCAGCCAAGTATCAGAAGAGGATCTTTATAAACGTTTCTTCTCTGATGTAGGGGAGTTAAATCATGAAGCTTTAGCTAAATTTACCCAAATCGATTACGACCGTGAAATGGCTTTTGTCGCTATTTATGATGAGATGATTATAGGTGTTGTACGAGCCTTATCAGACGCAAATAATAATGATGCTGAATTTGCGATTCTTGTTCGATCAGATATTAAAGGTGTCGGTCTAGGGCGAATATTGATGAGTAAACTTATCAATTATGCTAAACAACGTGGGCTTCATACACTCACAGGAATGACAATGCCGACCAACCGAGGCATGATCACCCTAGCACAAAAAATAGGGTTTGAAATTGACGTTCAACTGGCCGATGGCATCGTCGATATGCTATTACCGTTAAAATAAGCACAGCCAATATAAAACAACATGCACTGAATCATTAACAGTTATAAATAAGGTGATTTAATGTTTTTACAGCGTTACCTCTTGTCTCATCCGCTATAATTATCACTTATGATACATCTATAGCAGTATGAGGTGGCAACGTGAATAGACATTTCATCTTTTTTGAACAATTGGTTACTAAGAAGATTAGTCAAAATTTTTTACGTGTATCATCACGACTAAGGCTTATATGTGCTTTCCTCTGTCTAACACTCTCTTGCTTTAGCTTCGCAGGAACAGAGCAACCGACAGGCGGTAGTTATGGGCTAGCATTAGATCCCGTTCCAACGGTTAACTTTGTCTTTCTTACGCCAGCTAACACCCAGCAGCAGCAAGCAAAAGACATTATTCAGCATTCATCTATCCTCGCAACCATTAAACAACTGAGTCAGACGCGGTATATTTTCGCTCCCAGCTTAAATATCGTTTTCGGTGGTGCCAGCGGCCCAAATTTTGATTCAACCAAAGAACAAATCCAAATCCCTTATCAATATATTCATCAACTTTTAGAGCATGTATCACACACTGGTGCTTATTCAACCCAGCAACAACGCTATCAAGCGACAACTGATGCCCTATTACTCATGTTACTGCATGAGATTGGGCACGCTTATATTCTGGATCGAGCTATTCCCGTATTAGGCCACAGTGAAACGACAGTTGATAATTTTGTGGTTATTTTATTGCTTAATGATATTCACCGTGGCGATGACATTGCAATTAACGCCAACCGCTTATTTAGTACTCAAACCTTTAACCATTCAGCACTAAGTAATAATAGTTTCATTCAACAGCATAGCCTTAGCCAACAACGTTATCAGCATATTTTGTGTTTGGTCTATGGCAGTAATCCCACTCGTTACCAACGCTTATTTGACTCATTACCTGCGGCACAACGCCAGCAGCAGCAACGTCAATGTCAAGAAATTTATGCAACCACCTATCAAGGATGGCTGTACTATTTAGACAATTAACACAAGCGACAGAATTGCATATAAATTCAAAATCAAAGATGTAACACCGTATATTTTGTAACGACAAGCATAATTAATCATTTTAATCGTCAATTATATTGAATTAATTCAGCAGGCAACTCACGAATAGTAAAATCTGGTATATGTTTAAAGAGAAGGTAAGCAATCATCACGTCAATGAATGCTGTGCTGGTGGTTTATTACTATCAATAAATTATTTTTATCAATAGGTGAGTTATTGCTGTGAAATTCCCAGCGCACATTGGCGCACCGTCACCACCAACGGAGGCTAAAACGTCACGGTTACGTAACGGGACAAAAATTGGGTTATCTCTTTTAGGATTGATATTGATGATACCTATCGTAGGTATCCTATGGCTGCACATTAATCATATAACAATCACTGAATTTAAAGGGCTTCGCTATGATAACGGGCTCCATGCAGAACAGATTTCACTCAGTATTTTTAGTTACAATGTCACCTTCCACCAGCTTTCCCTACAACATCAAATAGATCCTAATAATAAATTGGATGATGGGAGTTATCGACTATTTGCGAAGAAATATGAAATAGAGCTATCTCCGACAGCAACTAAAATATTAGAAAAACAACAGCTTCATTTACGTTATATTCATTTTTTTGATGCTACTTTCAGGTTTGTTAATTTCAAGTCTCCGCTTGCTATAAATGCTCATGCTCGTAAAGTCACAACATCCGTGCTTCACAGTGACAGTAAAGAAACTGCAGCAACGCAAATTTTAGAACAAGTTGACGTTACGATCAGTCATAGCCCACATTTAGTTATCTCAGGCCATTCAAGTAAAGGCAAATTAAGTCTTTTTTTTCCTCAGACTCAACCATCTCCGCATTATTCTTTACTATACAATGACAGTCGATTCTCAATGGCTTGGCTAGGTGATCAAACCCCTGTTACCGTCACAATTGCATCCATCCACCCACAATGGGAAACACTGAATAACACACTAGCAGAACAAATCATTTCTCAATTATCATTAACGTTTGATCTTAATCGTAGCTTACCCACAATGGTGCTAGCGGCTAAAACAATAAAGCTCGAACAACCCAAATATTTGCCTTCATTTATCAATCGCACAAATATCGATAGTAAAGGGATTCATCTCGGACAAGCTATTGCTAATCTCGCCCGTTTACCCATAAAGAAATTAAAAGTAGATGCACTGACTTACGGTGATTTATTAATTGATGCTAAAGTTATTTTAGAAACGCCAGCAGCAATAACGTCATCTACTATCGCAAATCTAAGAACGTCGACGCATACCAATAATGTCACCATGGTATTTGATAGGGCTTCAGCCGTTGTTAGTGAAAGTAAACAGCAACGCCAACGTCGAAAGCAAGCGCGTCAGCAAATAGATCAACAAGCGAAAGATTTAAATATCGCAATAGAAAAGAAAACCAAAGCCCGTTTTATTGTTAAAGGGAAAGCATTAAATCCACATCCGTATCAGCTTGACGTTAATATTTACCATCTTTCAAAAACAGATGCGCGCGCTCATGCAATAATGACTCGCGATGACGGTAATAACCTTAATTGTGATATTAAAATTATTTTTTATCAGCCTTTACCACAGTATTTAAATTGTAATGCCAACTTCAAAAATACCAAGGAGTTTACTGATAGGTTAGGATTTGAGAATGTTCCTGATGCTAAAATAAATGGCCCTTTACGATTTTATGCAAAACAAATTGTAAATGGCTTATCTAAGCCCTTTCAACCCATGGTTATTAATAATAAAATTGTCGATGCGCATTATCTCATCGGTATTGAATTACCATCTTCTTTTACTATTGAACTCAACAAATATGCTTTTAAAGCGCCTTTCTTTAATTCTAAAGATAAAACCTTGCGTCATAATAATGCGCCTAAACATGTTGCAAATATTCAGATGAACAGTGACGGAAAAATAAACTTCAAGATAAACTATCAAGATAAGCTTTTTAATGTCGCTTTAAGTGATAAAAATGAGACTATCAGTTTCAATAACGCAAAAACAAACTCTCACCTTCAATTGCTTATTGAAGACCTCAACTGTTTATATCCTAATTTACGATGTCACATTAATGCAAATATCAATGCCAGTATCAATACATTACAACCCGTTGTAGATAGTAAAGCTGATGACATTATTTTCAGTTCAAATGTAAAAGCCACCTGGGCGAATAATTACTTAATATCACAACTACAACACACTCGTTTTCAAACTAAAAAGCTCTCATTTAAAGGCATTCCAACACTCACCAATAATACAATTGATAATATTGATTTCAGCTTAAACCAATTAGTTGGATTGCTTGAAAATAAACAAGATCGCATAGCCTTAACCTTCTACCAGCCTCAGCAGACACAAGCGCAACTTAAAGCAAATTTGAAGCTACGACATCAAGCAGAAAAAACTTCAGCTACAAATGACTACAGGGCACAACTCAACATTGATGTGAGCCAGTTTTTATTACGACATGAATTGTTATTTAAAAATACGATCAAAAGCCCCCCTCAATCCATACCAACAAAGCCGTTAACATTCTCAAGCCACTATAAAATCACAGTGGATGCCGCTCAACGTAACCGTAAACGACTATTTCCATTAAGCACGTTATATGGGCAGTTCCATTTAGCCGGTAAAACGATAAATATTAGCTCTACCTTAGCTAATCGCCATGATAATACTTTAGCAAAAGTCAACATTCACTCAGATTTTATTACCAAGAAAACGCATGTTAAGTTACATCAAAAAGTGATAGCTTTTACTAAAGCCAACAGCTTAAAAAAACATTACTTTCCAGAACTGACTCTACCGATAGATATTACAGACGGAAGTATTACTTATGGTGGATCGTTTGTTATTGATCATAATAATAAGATTTTCGGAAATGCAACAATTTCAACTGATCGACTTTCAGGCAGTTATCACGAGTTTGATATTACCCATTTAGAAAGTAGCGCCAATATTGCTTTTTCTCCCCAAGGTATTCATACCCTGCACCCTATTTCGTTATTTGCACAACAATTACATGCCGGTATAACACTCATAAACCCAAGCTTAGTTATTGATGCTAATACTCAAACAAATCACTATACATTACATCGAATATCAGCTTCGCTATTGGGTGGAAATATCAGTGCGCATAATATTAATCTCTCCAATTTACAAAAATTAGCACCAATACCAATAACTGTTTTTGGTCTTAATATTAAACAAATCACAGATCTTATTGATCATGAAGGTATTGAATTTACAGGGATCCTTGATGGTACCATCCCTATTACTATGAATGATGGCCATCTTGAAATTCATCATGGCGTACTTCATTCTCGCTATCCTGGCGGTGTATTACGCTATGTGGCAGGTTCTTCCATCGATGAAAAAATTAAAGCTGTCGGTCATCAAAATCCATTAATGGTCAGTGAAATCCTTAAAAACTATCATTATCGTACCTTTGCCATAAAAGTTAACTATGCTAAAGATGGCGTGTTAAAAACACAATCTCATTTCAAAGGCTATAATCCAGATTTTCAGTCTGGTCGTCGAATCAATATAAATCTAGCCATTGAAGATAATATACTTGAACTGATCAGAACAATTAACATGCTAAATGCTTCAAATGTCGAGCAAAAAATTAGTGAGCATTTTAACCCTCTATAGCATTAAAGGTTATCAGCATGAATTATTTTCAAGCAATACAGCCCCATCCTAACCAGCATTACTTAGCCACCGCTATTGTCATTCTATTCCTTATTGGGTGTACACCAACCATACAAGTTGCAGCATCAGACCAACCCATAGAGGTTAATTTGAATGTTAAAATTGAACATGAAATCAAAATAAAAGTTGATCGAGATATAGAACAATTATTTGATAATAAAGCTGTCTTTTAATTGTTTCATCAATCTATATTAAGGTAATCCTATGAAATCAACGTCCCTTTGCGCCGTATTGCTTGGTGGTTATTTATTGCTGTTCAATACTAGCCCAGTGTTTGCGATTACATTACAACAAGCCAAACAACAAGGCCTCGTCGGTGAAACTAATACTGGCTTCATTGCTGCAATAAAGCCAACTAAAAACCCAGATGTAAACCGTCTTATAAACTCGGTTAATAACCATAGACAAAAAACATATCGAACCATTAGCCAATCACACGATTTACCCCTAAGTACGATTAAGCAACAGGCTTATAAAAAAGCGGTAGAAAAAACCCAAACCGGTCATTTTTATCAAAATAACCAGGGAGCATGGAAAAAAAAGTAAGCCGAAACATTAAATTACTCTTAACCCTCGTTTAAAAATATTTAACTAAACTAAATAGAATGACGTGCGTATAATTTGAAACCTTATAAATAACCCACCTCAAATCATAAAAATGACCCTAAATCAAAAAATTAGAAACTTTCGCCCTACTGACATAATATTTATATTCGCAGCAATAATATGTTTAGCGCCGTTCATTAGCTCACCCATAGCATTAATACTTGGATTTACTTTAGCTAGCTTTGGTTTCGTTCCGACCCAATTTAATCTTGCCGCTTTAACCAAAAAACTTTTGTCGTACTCCATTATTGGTTTAGGGTTTGGAATTAATTTAAACGAAGCTATTGAAGCGAGCCGTCAAGGATTAGGACTTATTATCTCT
The DNA here is from genome assembly GCF_036040035.1 of Photobacterium sp. S4TG1. Lineage (NCBI taxonomy): Bacteria > Pseudomonadati > Pseudomonadota > Gammaproteobacteria > Vibrionales > Vibrionaceae > Photobacterium > Photobacterium sp. S4TG1. The sequence continues at coordinate 122,674 of NZ_JAYXUH010000010.1, read as the reverse complement.
TCCATTTTCTTTACTTTATTTTTGGGTTGGTTAGCAACGCACTTTTTAAAGTTGGATAAAAAAACAGGCCATTTAATCGCTGCTGGTACGGCTATTTGTGGCGGTAGTGCCATTGCTGCGGTATCACCAGCCATTAATGCTCGCGATGATCAAACATCATTAGCTTTAGCTACCGTATTTGTACTTAACGCTGTAGCGCTTTTCCTTTTCCCCGCTGTTGGTCATTTATTAGAAATGAGTCAACATGCCTTTGGTACTTGGGCGGCTATTGCTATTCATGATACATCGTCAGTGGTGGGTGCTGCGGGATCTTATGGGGATGAAGCATTAAAAACTGCGACAACATTAAAACTGGCTCGTGCGTTATGGATCATTCCAGTCGCGTTTGGTAGTGCCTTAATGTTTAAAGGTGACAGTAAAAAAATCAGTGTTCCTTACTTTATTATGTTTTATTGCTTAGCTATTTTAATTGCGCATTTTATTCCACAATTTCATTCAACTTATATTCTGATTTTTGATGCATCTAAACGTTTATTAGTGGTGTGTTTATTTTTAATTGGCTCTGGTATTACCGTCAGCAAATTACGCAATGCAGGACATAAACCATTATTGTTAGGTGTCGTACTTTGGTTAGCTATTGGTACTGCATCACTGACTTATATTGAGCTATTTTTGTAACTGAAATTAATAAGTCATTTTATAGCAGCATAGAAAAACCTCTATTCTTCAATGTTTATATGAAGATATAGAGGTTTTTATTAATCAGTTTTTATGTTTTATTACTTTCGCATTTATAGAACCAATTACAAGACAAAACTTGCAAAAATAAAGCCAAAGATAATACTAAATACCATGCTTAATAAACCAGGGATCATAAAGCTATGGTTAAAAATATAACTACCAATCTTTGTGGTCCCTGTGCGGTCAAAATCAATTGAAGCAATGATAGGACCGTAGTTAGGAATAAAGAAGTAACCGTTAACTGCAACGAACGTTGCAATAATCACCTCTGGTGGCAAACCTAATGTAATACCAACAGGAACCAATACTGCTGTTGTTGCACCTTGGCTGTTTACCATTACAGATAATGCGAACAAAGCAAAAGCAAATGTCCATGGTGCAACTTCTACTAAGCCAGATACAGCCTCTTTCACCATTTCACTGTGACCAGCAATAAATGTATCACCTAACCAAGCAATACCAAAAATCGCAACAATCGCACGCATACCAGCATGGAAAACAGATCCTTGCGTGATCACGTTACCGTCAGGCTTACAGATCAAGATGATCAATGCCGCAATTGCAAGCATCACGATCTCGATCGTATGTGCCATACCCATTGCAGCGCCGTTAAAGTTAGGACGAAGCGATGGAAACGCACCCATAATAACAACTGCAAGCGCACCAAATAAGAATAAACCAACCGCTCTCTTTGCTTCTGGCTTAATTACAATCTCTTCTACTTTTACTTCTTGTTCCATTTCTTGACGGAAAGCAGGATCTTGCATACGACGTTGGTATTCTGGATCATCTTTTAGATCTTTACCGATTTTATTAACGACAACACACGCTAATGCTAAACCACAGAATGTACCAGGAATTGTAACCATCAATACATCAGCTAATGTAATGCCTTGTGGTTCAAGAAATGCAACTAAAGCAACCACTGCCGCAGCAATAGGGCTTGCAACAATAGCAAACTGAGATGCAATAACAGCCATACCTAATGGGCGTTCAGGACGTATACCACTGCGACGGCTCACTTCAGCAATAACAGGCAATACAGAATAAGCCACATGACCCGTACCCGCTAAAAAGGTAAACATGTAAGTTACTAGTGGCGCAATGAATGTAATATGACGCGGATTTTTACGAAGAATATTTGACGCAATTTTAATTAAGTATTCAAGACCACCTGCCGCTTGCATTGCAGCAGCTGCCGCAACAACAGCCATGATCATTAACATTACATCAATTGGTGGACTGGTTGGTTGCAAACCAAAAACAAAGCTCAGAATTGCAAGACCGATGCCTCCCATTACACCCAAACCGATACCGCCGATTCGAGCCCCCACTAAGATACATACAAGTACAATCAAAAATTCAACAATAAACACATCTATACTCCCTAATAACAGCGTTTACATTACTGACGTCATATTCAGTAAAAATTCGTGCTGATAATAAAGTTTATATAGAAGCAATAATTAGCACCCAATCACACTTTATTAAAATATATATCAATAAAAGTATTAATATAAACAATTAATTGAATTAATGTTTTGTATATTTTACATAGTTGTTGTTTATTTGTTTTAGACTTAACAGGATATTCCTATTGCAACAAATGTAGTTTTTATAAGCATAACTGATTTTTATGGTTCAATTTTGATTTTTACAGAAGAAACTACTTGTTCATCAGGCTTATTTTGAGATTGTATTTTTCCTGCTTTTATCCATAAAACGGTTAATAAAATTGCAAATGCCGTGAGATCACATAATGCACTGATAACACCAACTGTAAATAAAGATATTGTCACTAATAACATTGCAATGACGCTTGCCATTATCAGTCGTTTACGATCAGGTATTTTAAGTAGCCATGCTTTCATAACAATGATCCATCAAATCTCAAATTGTTATTAATATGTTAACCAATGTTTTGTGTTTTAAAAATACCGTTTACCTCTATGAAAGAGTAAAAAAATATATACTCTATTCCAACATCAATTATACAGGGAAATATAACCTATTCTCATTTGGAATGGTCAGCTTGATTAAAAAACATACATTTAATCACTAATCCGTAATTATCATGTCAATTTTTTGCCGTTTTTCGCTACAATACACTCTAAGTATAAAGACATTTGTTAATAGTGATATTTGCGTCATGAAAAGTCATGAATACTGCTACCACATTTGCAAATTATTAAATATTCTTCGGAGAAAATAATGACATCTCGTCCATTAAAGGCAGCAGTTGTATTAGGTCTATTCGCATTATCTGGTTGTGCTTCATCTGATAGCCCTTGTGATTCTGGTTACCTGTTACCGTCTAAAGTAGATAGCGCAAACCTACAGTGTCAACAACAACCAGTAGAAACAGTTGCTCCTGAAACAACTGTAACTAGCGAACCAGTTGTTGATAGTGATTACATTAATAATGACGATGCGCATCTTGCAGATGAAGAATCAATGACCAATGATCAAGCGTTTGGTGATATTAACCCTTCACACTTTACTATTCAAATTTTAGCATTAAGTGAAGAACGTAACCTACGTGGTTACCTTCAGCCAATCACTAGTGATCAACCAATTTGGGTTAATTGGAAACATGCACTAGGCCGCAACTGGTATGCCGTTACTTATGGCAATTTCGCAACCCGCGAAGAAGCAAAACAAGCAATTCAAACATTGCCAGCAACCGTTCAAGCACAAGGTCCATTCGTATTGAGCTTTGCTGCTGTTAAAGCTGATAAAGAAGGTCAAGTGTACCAATTACGTTAATCGTATAACGGCACTTATCGCTACAACTCAATGCTGTAGCAAAAAAAACCAGACATTCAGTCTGGTTTTTTTTATTTATTAACGATTATTAAATCGTTAACTATTAGTCATCTTGGCTTACATCAGTATTGCGTTTTTTCTTAGGGATAAAGACATCATTACCCACAGCTTGGTTTTCGTAAAAACGCTTATCAACTCTTTTCTTCGCTTTAGGTGCTTGCGTTTGTTTAGCAGTACCCGTTTTATTGGTCGCCGTTTTCTTAACAATCTTCTTCTTCGGTGCAGGTTTAAGACCTTTAAACTTACCGACTAAGCCTTCAATTGTCGTGAATTCAATCTTTTGTTTCAAGAATGCTTCAACCGCTTTAAAGCTCTTCCAGTCTTTAGGACCAACTAATGAAACAGCATCACCTTTGTTACCTGCACGACCAGTACGGCCCACACGGTGAACATATTCTTCAGCATGTTTTGGCATATCAAAGTTAATAACAAGCGATACGCTATCAATATCTAGACCACGAGAGGCGATATCTGTTGTCACAAGAATCTTATGACAATTACGCTCAAACTGGCTCATGATGTTATTACGTTGCGATTGATTCAAGTTACCGCTTAGTGCAACAGCTTTTAATTTACGTTCATTTAACTCAGCGGTTAGACGATCGGTATCAGCACGTGTTGCAGTAAAGATAATAACTTGATTGTAATCTTCTACTTCTAACACTTTATCAAGCAATGCTTGTTTATGATCTAAGTGATCACACAAAATAAAGCGTTGAGTAATATCTGTATGTTCTTCTGCTGAGTGACCAATTGAAATGCGCTTAGGGTTATCTAACATTTCAGAAGCCATATCAAGCACATCAACATGGTCCATCGTGGCTGAGAACATCAATGTTTGACGGCGACGGTGGTTAGCCGCTTCGTTAATACGACGTAGTTGAGGTTCAAAACCCAGATCAAGCATACGGTCTGCTTCATCAAGAATCAGCATTTCTAGACCATCAAGATGTGTACTGCGATGCTCAAGGTGATCAGCAAAACGACCAGGGGTTGCAACAACAAACATCGGATCGTTACGTAATGCTTTTACTTGGTCGTTGAAGTTTTCACCACCAACAATCAATGTGCCATCGTACGGTGTTCCCGCATTAAGCGTGCGTAACTGTGCAAAAATTTGTTTTGCTAATTCACGCGTTGGCGTCAAAATTAAAACACGTGGATCACGACGAGTAAATGGCTTGCTACGGTACATACGTTGCATCGCAGGTAATAAAAATGCCAGAGTTTTACCGGAACCCGTTTTCGACGACGCCAAAATATCTTTGCCTGCAATAGCAACAGGGACTGCCGTTTGTTGAATTTCGGTTGCTCGATCAAACGCCAAATGAGTCAGTTTCTTTAATAGGCGTGGGTCTAAGCCAAGATCTTTAAAATGCAAAATGATGCTCCGGTAAAAACAACTCAAATTATGAGTGTGTACTGTCAAATATGATGAATATCACAATATTGTGAAAACATTAGTTGGAAATTATAACACAAACCAATTTTAAAAAACCTAAAATAAGTTATCCCATCAGCGTTAACATATTGATAATCAATATTGCTATCTATATACCAAAAACGTTACCCTCAGGATCTGTTTTAATGATAAGGAATTGAAATGATTAAGAACAAATACCCTAAATGGTTAGCGTTATGCTATATCATCTTTTTTATTGCACTTGGGCTTAATCCTGCTTTTCGAACTGTATGGATCGCAGAAGCTATTCCTCTCATCATTGTGTTTTTATTTTTGGTGATCAGTTACCGTTATTTTGTATTTAGTAACCTTGCTTACACATTAATGGCAGTATGGCTGGTATTACATAATATTGGCGCCCATTACACGTTTGCAAATGTCCCTTTTGATTGGATTAATCACCTTCTGGACTCAAACCGCAACCACTTTGATCGCTTTGCGCACTTCTCAATTGGCTTATATGCGTTTCCTGTTGCTGAATTTTTAGTTCGCAAAGGCCATTGTAAACCTATTATTGCGGCTCTCTTTGGTCTATTTGCTATTATGGCAACAGCCGCCGCTTATGAAATTGTTGAATGGTGGTATGCAGCCAGTGCTGGGGGGGAAGCCGGTATTGAATTTTTAGGTTCACAAGGTGACATTTGGGATGCGCAAAAAGACATGCTAGCCGATACCCTTGGTGCTATTGCTAGTTTGATTATCTTCTTTATAGCAAAACCCTATACTATTACTAATAAACATTATTAATGTCTATTCTTTCCACATAAAAAAAGGCGCTAAATTAGCGCCTTTTTATTTAATCCAATCTGGAATTACTCTGCGTCAGGGTAACCATCTGGATTTGTTGACTGCCAACGCCAAGTATCTTGCGTCATATCATCAAGTGTTAGTTTTGCTTCCCACTGTAATTCAGCTTTTGCTTTCGCAGGATCAGCCCAACATTCAGCAATATCACCAGCACGACGTGGTGCAATCTTATAAGGCACTTCTACACCAGAAGCTTTTTCAAATGCTTTTGCCATTTGCAATACACTGTTACCGTTACCAGTACCTAAATTGTAAATGTGTAAGCCAGCTTCACGGCCTTTGTGTGTTAATGCTGCAAGGTGACCATCAGCAAGATCAACCACGTGAATGTAGTCACGCACACCTGTTCCATCAACTGTTGGGTAGTCGTTACCAAAAACAGATAAGAACTCACGACGACCAACAGCTACTTGAGAAATAAATGGCATCAAGTTGTTAGGAATACCTTGTGGATCTTCACCCATAGTGCCTGATTTATGCGAACCTACTGGGTTAAAGTAACGCAGTAATGTCACGCTCATTTCAGGGTATGCATGTTGAATATCAGCAAGACACTCTTCTACCATTAGCTTACTACGGCCATATGGGTTAGTTGCACTTGTTGGAAAATCTTCAGTGATCGGCACAGATGCAGGATCGCCATAAACTGTTGCTGATGAGCTAAAGATAATTGCATTAACACCAGCGGCACGCATCGCTTCAACAAGCACTAATGTACCACTTACATTATTGTCGTAATACTCTAGTGGTTTTTCTACTGACTCGCCTACGGCTTTTAGTCCTGCGAAGTGAATTACTGCATCGATATCATTTTCAGCAAAAACACTGTCTAAAAATTTACGATCACGAATATCACCTTTATAGAATGCAGGTGTTACGCCAGTTAAGTTATTAATGCGCCCTAATACGGTTTCTTTACTGTTATACAAATTATCAACAATAATTGGGGTCATGCCCGCTTCAATCATTTGTACACAAGTATGACTACCAATGTAGCCCATACCACCAGTAACTAATACACGCATAGTGTCTCCTAGTCGTTAATACGTAGTTTTGTTCTAAACATTAATACAGATTCCGTATGGCAATAATACGATTTTGTATAAAAATTTATTATAGAAAAAGATTATGCTAACGATTGTTTTCTTTAGCAACATACTGATTAACATAAAATTGAATTTTGACATAATGCTAACGCAAAAAACAAATACATACCTCACATTTTTTATTTTTACCATTATCAATGAAGATTCTTACCAATCACAATAAAACATTGTATAATTAATCAATTTTTCAATTATTAGAGCAACCTATGAAACGATTTATACATTATTTTATCCTTTTATGGACACTAGTTTTTATGACTGCTGGCTGTGAAGTTGTTCGTTGGAAAACAGAACACGATCAGTCATCTTTAGAAAAAGAAGGTTTCAGTAAGCACCACATAACTCTCAAAGAAGGTGGTAAATTAACCTATTGGGAAGGAGGGCAAGGTCAGCCTTTATTATTATTGCATGGCTTTGGTGGCACGGCTGCTGCAACATGGAAAACAGAGATGCTACAGCTAAGTAAAAAATACCACGTTATTGCTCCTGATTTACTTTGGTTTGGTGAGTCATACAGCGATAATGCTGCGCAGCTATCAACTCAAACTAATGCTATTTGGCAACTCGTTGATAAATTACAACTACAAAAAATTGATGTCGCGGGTATTTCTTATGGTGGTTTTATCACCTATGACATGATGTTGACACCTGAGCGTATCAATAAAGCAGTGATCATCGCTAGCCCTGGTCCACTGTTTAATGATGATGATTTATACGATTTAGTTAAGCGCGCAGGTATTGACTCACCAGAAGAGTTATTTGTACCCAATAGCGGCGATGATGTTAAACGTCTTTATGACAATGTATTTATTGAGAAAAAGCTCATCCCTGATTTTATAGCAAATCAAATATACCTTGATTATTTTTCACAATGGAAACCACAACGAACACAATTAATTAGAACATTACCCAAAGACAGAGATCGTATACAGCAATTTGACCCTAAAAAATTGCCTCAAGCGCTTATTATATGGGGACAAAATGACCAAATATTTCCTCTCAAAAGCGGCATAAAATTAAGTAGATATATTCAAGCTCCTATCATTGTATTGCCTAAGACCGCGCATGGTATTGCAAACGAACAGCCTCAAATAACCGCTGATTTGATCGATAATTTTTTATCTTCGCTATAAATGCCAATACAGTTATTATAAAAAAGAGAAGCACTTCTGCTTCTCTTTTTTGTTTATGCTTTCTGTTGTAAATAAGCAAATATTTCATCTTTTAATAATAGCTTTTCTTTTTTCAGCTGTTCAATGAGCGTTTCATCAAAACCATTAGCGGAAGTCATTAGATTAATTTTATCATCTAATTCATTATGTTTTTTAAATAGACGGTCAAAATGCACATCATGACCTTTTAGCGATGTAATTAAGCTTCTATATTCTGGAAACATTGTCACTCCTAGTGATTTTTTGAACACATCTTATTTATACTAAATTAGAATAATTATTCATGGTTGCAGATCTCATTTTTAATCATTTAAGTTAAAAACGTTGCATTCTTATAAATAAACAGATTTACAAAACAAAAAATTACTTAAGATTATCAATATCTTAATTGTTAATCAGTCTTATGTCTAGATATTTTATGATAATAAGATCTCTTTTTTATATATTTTTTTACATTAAAGTTTAAAAATAATTAGACATCAATCACAATACTGATATGCTTCCCAAAAAAACACACTATGTGTTGTATTTATCCAAATGTTGTTATAAAGGTTTTTTTTATATCATGGCTACATTGATTAAAAGTACTCAGCTACAAGCAACAAATTTTGCCTATATTGAATTGAGTGAGAAAACATTAAAAAAACAACTTTCCTTATTATTCCCTTTTGCTGGTGCTATCTGTGCCATTATCGCTTTTACTTATTTTGTATCACAACAAGCACATTATTTTACTGTTGTCGGTATACTCGGCATGACACTGTGTTACACCTTAGCTGCATTAAATCGAACCATCTTTTCTGCTACTATTCTTTTTTGGATCTTTTTAATCGCTACTACGCTTATTTGTTCAGCGGGGTTTTATTTTACTGGTGCTCGCCATATCAGTAATACTATCGGGTTAACCATTCCCCTATTAAGTTTTTTTGCTTTACAAATTAGAACCGCGGCTTGGTATAGTGCTATTTTTGGATTACTCTATATTGTGTTGAGTGTATCTGAAATAGCCAGTAAACAAATGCAAATTGCATCTGCTCTTCAAAATATATGTGCATATTCAATTATTTTTGTGATGGCATTTTTATTATCTCGACATCGTTATGATGCTATTTTGCAGGTAAAAAAAACCACCACCAATGATTTTCTGACAGGGTTACTAAACCGTGAAGGATTATTACCTTTTTATCAAAGTGAATCGTCTCGATGTAAGCGTTACCGCCGTGATATTTCGATGTTATTAATCAATATTGATAAATTTAGAGATGTTAACGATCGTTTCGGACTTGATGCTGGAGATAAAACCTTGATGATGGCAGCAAAATGCCTGCGTGAGATTTGTGGTAAAAACATGCATATTGCTCGTTTAAGCAGTCAAGAGTTTTGTATTATTATCCCAGACTCTAATATTCAATCAGCAGAGCAATTTGCCATTAAAATTCGTGATGAAATTAGTCAATGGATATTAGAATTAACGTCAGGACATCAAATAAAAATCAGTGTCAGTATTGGTATTACTAATATTGAATATCAAGATTTTAGGTATGACTATATCAAAGCAGAAAGTGCATTGATGCGAGCAAAAAGCTGGGGATCTAATCAAATAGCAACCAATGAATAGAGCACAACAATGAATATAAAAAAACACTATCAATGGAAATGTTTTAGCGTTGAAGAACAATCTCATTTTCTACCCGATGGTAGAGAAATAGCCTGTACCAGTATCAAACATCCTGGTGCGGTCATTATTGTTCCGATTGATCATAACGGTGATCTAATACTTGTTCATCAATACCGTCCAGCAATCAGCCAATGGTTATTTGAATTTCCAGCAGGCACACTAGAAGCAAAAGAAGATATTTTCATTTGTGCGCAACGAGAATTAGCCGAAGAAACAAACCTTGCAGCAAACAAATGGCATCCACTTGGAGAATTACTGCCTGCCCCTAGTTTTTGTGATGAAATACAATACCTTTATGTAGCACAAGGACTATCAGCGACTCAAGGGCAACTAGATGATGATGAAATTATTAATGTTGTGACATTATCTGTCGCTGAAGTAGAACAAAAAATTGCAGATAACCACATCCAAGACAACAAAACCTTAGCAGCTTTTTTAAAGGCACGGATTTCAGGCTTTATTTAAAAACAAATAAATATAAACATATTGCGATATTCGATAATAAATAGCGCAATATGCTTAATCTCGCTCATATCTGAAAAATTACTATTCACACAAATACATCGCGTTAAACTGCATTTCAGTTTATAAAAACATTTTTACGAGATGATATATCGTGTCTTTCTTACTCGCTTTGATATTCTCCCTTTCATCAAATCTCGATAATTTCGTTATTGGCCTAACTTATGGCGTAAAGAATGAAAGGATCCCACTTGTATCTAATGCAATCATTGCTTTTATTACTGCATTGGTTACCTTTATCTCTATGCTTGGTGGACAATTAGTCACCCAACTGATCCCTCATAAAGTCTCTAATGAATTAGGTTCTGTGATTTTCATTTTAATGGGAACGTGGTTCATTTGTGCCGATATGCTAAAAAAACAGCAACAAAAAGAAGAAAAGCAAAGCACTGTGCTAAATTTTAAAGGTGCAGTAATGCTAGGTTTATTACTTTCAATTAATAATATTGGCGTGGGTATTTTAGGTAGTATTACTCATCTTAGTATTTATTTGGTTGTCGCACTGACCTTTATTACAGGCATGATGCTCACTTATGCTGGTAACAATATTGGCGATAGTGTGATAGGAAAAATGGTGGGGAAATATAACGATTTGATCTCTGGCGGGTTACTGATTTTATTAGGTATTCTGTCTTTGTTCTTTTCGTTTTAAAACAAATACACTTAAATAGTATGAAGCCCAACAATTATCTCGTAAAACAACAATCTGGGCTTCTATTTCTAAGATTATAATTTAATCTGCCAACGTTTTAATGGATCGCTATGATTAATACCAACACGCCCCCAGCGATCAACACTATCAACAACTAATACTGATGTGCCTTCTGGCAATAATGCTTGCTGAGATGACGTTAGTTTTTTAGTACTCAGTAACCACAATGTTTTATCTTCTGCTAATAATGCTGCCAGTTTTTGTTTATCGGCATCTGTCCACTCAAGTTCCGGTTTTGTTAAACGATCGACAACAAATAACTGATTGCCAGAAGCAAAATCTTCTAGTTCTGTCGACAGTAAAACCACAGAATCAATTTCTGCATCCATTAGCACTTGTTGTTGGGCATTAATCAATTTACGAACATTACCCATTAATTGCTGTTGATTTTTTTCAATTTGTTGTGCTTTATTTGGCCATAAGCGTTGCAAATCATCACTCACAATCGCAGCCATTCGCGTTAAATTAGTCGGGTTTAACCATGTATACATTGATGTTGTACCATCACTCAAGCGAAGTGCTGCAACACCTTGTCCGCGAGGTGAAATTGCCTGTGATGCATCAATTTCAACAACCTTAATATTACCCTGACGAGCATAGATATAAAGCGGGTCTTGTGGCCAAACAGCACCTAAAGTAATGACTGCTTGTGCGTTTTTACTGGCCTCTTTTGTTACCTCGTCACCTTTAGTGGCAAACCAATTTGGTAAACGTGACACACCGTAACGTTTGGGTGGTAGGAATTTTGTCGTTATCCCTGTCTCATGAGTCAGTTCAGATGCCAACATATAGGTAACAGGAGTCGCCGTTAGAATATCTTCAGCTTTTACTGAATAACTATAACTGGCACCTGTTGCAATCATAGCAACAGCACAAACAGATTGAATTAAAGAACGTATAGGGTGGAGTTGAATATGACTCATGATGATCCCTTAAAAAATACAGTGACTACCCTTTACGAACAATGCGGTAACAGGTGGCGGTTAAAAAGAACGTAGCAGAAACAATAATAATTGCCGCTCCTGATGGAATAGGTAATTTAAGCTCCATCGGCAACACAGTACCAATCACACAGCTAATGGTCGCTAATAACGATGACAATAAAACAAAACTGCCCATATTTTTGGTAAGTAAACGTGCCGTTGCACCAGGAATCAGCAGCAATGCACCTACTAATACTGCTCCCACAATTTTAACAGAAGCGATCGTGACAAGAGTTATCATGATCACAAACAAATAGTCATAAAAATTAGTGTTGTAACCGCGTACTCGCGCAATATCAGGACTAATGCAGGTTAATAAAATTCGATTAAATGTCGGTATTAATAATAATATTATCAACCCACAACTTATCCCTAAGACCCACAAATCTTGATCGGTTACTGTTAGAATTGAACCAAACAGAACATTTTCAAGCATATGAATATTTATTTTACGCGCAACATACATCAGTAATGCGGCGCCAACGGCTAATGCCAACGCTAAAAACACACCGACCAGCGTATCGTAAGGCACATTAGTTCGATTACGAACAAAGTGCAGCAGTAACGCGAAGATCATGCAAAAACTAAATAAACCTATAAAGGGATTTTCGGGCGGTTCACCTAATAATACTCCTAGAGCAATACCGGTTAACGCTGCATGACCAACAGCTTCAGAGAAAAAGGCTAACCGTTTAGCTATAACTAACGTCCCTAATCCACCTAATAAAGGCCCAAGTAACAATGCTGCGACTATGGCATTAACCATGAAAACATATGAAAAGCTGTCACTTAGTATGCCCGCATCAACACCCCGTTGTGCCCAATGTCGAAGTAATTCCATTACGCAACCTCGTGTTGATTTGCCGCAATTGGCGCATGACTGTAATGATTAAATAACCGTTCTATTTTTTCAGGGATCAACACTTCTGAATGATGGCCAGAATCCACAACAATACGATTAACCACGTGCACTTGCGCGTTTAGTCTTCGAACCGCTGTTACGTCATGATGAACTGCTAATACTGTTTTACCTTGAGTAACAAATTCATGAATCAAAGACTCTAAATAGCGAACTCCTTGCTCATCCATTCCTGTCGTTGGTTCATCCAACACTAATAAATCAGGATCATCTAATAATGCTTGAGCAAATAATACTCGTTGCTGTTCACCGCCGGATAACTGTCCCATACGCCGATCGGCACGATTTGCCATTCCTACTCGCTCAAGTTGGCTTAATGCAAATAACTTATCTTGCTGACGTTTACGCCAAAACAATGGTGAACGAGTTAAATTTAATAAGATAAAATCCATCACTGTTAGTGGTAAACTTTGTTCAAACATTGCTTTTTGTGGAACGTAACCAACAGAACCTGGCTTACCGTTATTGGCCGCATCGCTCCATAGAATATCAACATTTCCTTTAAAAGGTGTTAGGCCCAAAATTGATCGTAATAGCGATGTTTTTCCACCGCCATTGGGTCCCATAACAACGTGGCATTGCCCTGCTGCAAACGTATGGTTGATATTAGATAAAATCTGGTTTTCACCGTATTGCAACTCAAGGTTAGCAATCTCAATACTCGGTCCCAAACTCATGCTTGATCCTTACTGGCAGCAAATTGCATTGCTTCAACTAATGTCATTAAATTTTGCTGCATTTCAATTTCTACTTTATTCGCATCGTACTGGCCATGCGTCATATGTGAAAAACGGTATAACTTCACCCCTGTCGCTTTTTCTATGGTATCAACATAACGGTTAGGCATATTTAATTCATAAAACAATACATCAATACCTGATTGTTTTATTTTTTCGATTGTTTCTTGCAGCTGACTAGCGCTAGGTTCAACACCGTGTGCAGGTTCGATGACTGCAGCAACATCAACACCAAATTCTTGTAATAAATAACCATACGCATTGTGGGTTGTCGCAACTTTCATACCTGAAGTATCTAAGTCGCCGAGAGCTAACATGGCTTTACGTTTCATTAATCGAAATGTTTTTGCATAATCACGGGCATTTTTACGGTATTCACGCGCATTATCAGGATCAAGTTCAGCCAATTTATTAGCAATGGTGTAAACCTTTTGAATTGTGGTTGATAATCCAACAAAAGTATGAGGATTTACTGCACCATCTCCTACTGATTGACCCATTGCAGGCAGTAATGGCACATCATTGTTTGCTTTAATAACCACTAAATCATCACGTTGAGCCGCATCAATAACTTTCAGAGCAAAGTCATCGTGACCAATACCATTTACAACAATCACATCCATTTGTTTTAAACGACGTAAATCATTAGGTTGTGGTAAATAGTTATGCGGATTGAAACCGGCATCAACTAGAGGAAGAATATCGGCCTTATCGCCAACGACCGCTTTAACGTAACTATAATAAGGCTGCAATGTAATACCGATAGTTAATTTTTCAGCGGCGGCACTTGAAAAGCTTGCGAATAATGCAACAGCCGTTAATGCTGTTTTAAAGACTATTTTCATAATATTTTACTTCAAGGTTAAGAAATGAATACACCGCAAGCCATACACGATTAAGTAAAGCAAAAAAGATTAATACACCGATGCTTGTTTATCGTTATTAAATACGATTTGTGTCCAGCCACGATCAATCAATTGTTGCGGTTCAAAAACACCCTCATCGTTAATGATCAATGGTGTTGTATTTTTAGAAAGTGCTAACCAAATATCAGGTTCAATGCTGCCACTATTTAAAACAACAGATGATGAGCCCTGTTTTTCACTACGTAGGCCTTGGTAAATAGCACCATTAATATGCTGCCACTGATGACGACCTTTACGTTCCCAGCTTTTATCTTCAATAAATGGTGCTAGCCATAATTCAGATAACTCCGCCATATTTGGCCAATGGTCTTGGTGATTGAATTCACGGCTATCTTGATTTAAATTACGAATTTCTTCATGAGCCAAACGTAATTCCGCCACCATCGCGAGTTCTTCTGAACTTAACTCAGTGACCGCAATTTGATGAGTATCCAATTGCTGTGATTTTGTTTTATTTTGATGATACGGTAATAATATGGTGGCAAGTAATAGGATAGAAACGATAATACCACCGACCCATTTCCCTTCCTTACTGCCATTATCTGAAGATACGGATTGACGGATCATTTTTCTTTAATCTCAACAACATCGACTTCTACTGGGCTTTCGTGCCCCGAATCAAAGACTAAATAAAAGTCAGTGGCTGGTTTAGCAAATTCAGCAATAGATCGTTTATCTGTGTTCACTTTAGCAATTAAATTATCGTCGTAATCATACATATTAACGTTGTAATCAACCGCTTTACTGCCATCACTGTAGCCTGTTTCACATGCTACTTTATCGCTTTCAAACCAACAGCTCATTAATGGAAAGTGCGCTTGCGCCGCACTTGAGAAAAGTCCTAACGTTAGTAACGTAATTAGTGGTACATGGCTTTTCATAACAACCTCAAACTGGCCCATGTTATGGGAATTAAGTAATACATTATGAGTGAAGGAAATGTGCTGTCATAAAACAGCACATTGATAAGACTTACTGTAACGACGCTTCAAAGGTGATATGCACATTGACGTTAGCAGTATCTACCATTGGGTTATTAGCAACTTCACCGCGGTAGTTAGCTTTCATAATATAGCGACCCGCAATCTCAGGTGTAAAAGTCACCTTTCCTTCTTTGTCACTCACGACATCAATTTGTTCTTGATGATTACGGTACAGCGTTCCTTCACGGGTCACTTCCGCGACAACACCCGCTTGTGGTTTACCATTAAAGTAAAATTGGAATGTCACAGGCTCACCCTCAATAATATCGGCAGGGTGAGTGATCGGAAGCAACTCTAAATATTTGCCCGTAATCTCCATTGCCTTAGTGCTTGGCTTACCTACGGTTACGTATGTTTCAGCACGGGTGTAACCCACTTGAGTGACAACGTCACGAGATTTTGGTGGTAATACAGCATCACGCTCAACTTTGTTAGCAGCGATCCATTTTACGGTGTCACGACGACCCGCTTTGTATTGAGTAAAATATACTGGCGTTTGATTTACTTGAATTTTATGTGTGCCTTGCTCTTCAAAGTAAAAATCAAAAATAGCACGACGTTTACCACGAATAGTAAAATTAGGACGCTCATTACGCCCATCAGGCATGATTACTTCAGCTGTTTCTGTACTTGCTGGCTTATCATAAACAAACGTGCCATGTGACGCGGTAACATCAAAAGATAACCAATCGCCCCCCTCTTTTGATACGGTAAAATGTGAAGGTAATATCCAACGAGGGTGTGCATTTGCTGTTGCTGATACCGTTAAGCCTGCAATCACCGCACATGCCAGAGAAAACGCTTTTATTTTATTATTTTTCATAACGTTACTATTACTCAAAGTTTATAATTAAGTTGAATAGCACCTGTTTCTTCTGTCGGTGCAATAACATGGCTAAACGCATTTTCGCCTAGCTCAATTTTTTGTCGTAAATAGTTGCGACCACCATGCTCGCGCACAACTTCAACGTAGAAAGTGTAATTACCTTGTTCAACACGTTGGCCTTTATCATTTAAACCATCCCAGGCAAATTTATATTCACCAGCAGGACGGGTGGCTGACGTGACCGCATCAACTAACTCACGATCATAACGACCGACTTTTCGCCACCAACTACGTAAATCTTTCAGCCACTCATCCTTACCGACCCATAACTGCACTGTACGTACGGATTTACGCTGTTGATCTTCTATCCAAACCGCAACATAAGGACGGGCATACATGGTGGTATCAATAGCCGGTAGCGCAAAACTAATCTCCAGTTGTGCCGTTTCAGGTACAGGTTTCGCTATAACACCCGTTAATGGTGCTAGCAATAACGCAACTAATAATGGTTTTTTAATGATGTGAAACGCGGTCATAATGAACCTTCAATAAAATCGACAATCAAATACTGGCTTATGGCACAGCAACAATATAAATCAGTAAACTCACCACAGAGCCCAACCCCATCCATTTCAATGAAGTACGAAACGTTTTCTTTTTTGGGATAAGCAAACACACGCCAGTTAAAACAAACAACACCATTAACACTGCAGTAATATCAATAAACCAACGCCAAACCTCGCCACTGTTACGCCCTTTATGGAGATCATTAAGCACTGCAATTACGCCATAATTTGTGCTTTCAATTGTTGCTTCAGCCGTTGTCATATCAATAAAAACCGTGGCGTTATAACCAGGGCCTTTGTAATCAAGCGAAATTTCACCTTCGACTAACTCATTGCCATCGATATCTGTAAAAATATCTATAGCTGACGGTGTTCCGCGAACTTCACCATGCTTGGCAAGATATGCTATTAATGCAGAACGGTTTGGTGAAAAAGGCCCTTTTTCCGACGCTAATAACTCATGGGGAATTACAAGTTGTTGCTCAACCACATTTGGTGATTGGCTAACAAAAAGATGGGGCCGATTTAATGTAATGCCTGTGATAGCAAAAAATAACACCACCAGCAGTAGTGCCATTGAAATATAAATATGTAAGCGTCGCGCCCATAATTGCACGGCTTTATTTTTTAACACCATCACTAACATCATGCATAAGAGTAACTGGAATAATGATAATTTAATTGATAATCGTTCTTATTGGCATTCAATTTACATTGTTTACGTTGGTTAGAAACGCGTTACGAAATAGAGGTGCGAGGTGCGAGGTGCGAGGATAATAAAGGCTTTAACAAATAAACCCCTAATAAAAAATAATTAGGGGTAATTTGTAAAATTTAACGTTGATCTATATAAACCGTCTAATTAGTACGACATTGACGGAAAATATCTTGCTTCGGTTTATAAACAGACGTCTTCACATTCATAATACCAAGCATGGAACTAAAGATATTATCTTGTGAATAATCTCCTTGTTTCGCGTTAGCCGCCAGATTCTTAAGACAAGTGAGATTTAACCCACGATCTTGAGAAAAACCTTTAGAGAACCACATCATCATTGGCACTGTTGTTTGGTATTTAGGCGCTAAACTATAAGGTGTGCCATGTAAATATAAACCGCCCTCACCTAGTGATTCACCATGGTCTGAAATATAAAATAACGCTGTATTATATTTATCACTGTAACCTTTTAATTTCTGGATCAACTGACTAATCATATAATCGGTATACAAAATTGTATTGTCATAACTATTTACTATTTGTTCTTTAGTACAATTTTCAATATCAGCCCGCTGACAATCAGGTTTAAAAAATGCACGATCTTTAGGGTAACGCTTATAATATGTTGGCCCATGACTTCCCATAATATGTAGCGTAATAAACTTGCTACCCTTCATATTCGCGACGTCTTGATCAAAATTATTCAATAGCGCCATATCAAGACATGATTCACCATCACATAAAGGATCTTCAGTGCTATGGTCCAAGGTTATTTTTTGAATACGATCACCAGCACCTTTATCGCCGCCATCGTTTTCTTTCCACAACATCGAAATGCCAGCGCGATGCAGAATATCAATAAATGTATCTTGATTATAAGCAATGGCTTTTTTGTAATTATTACGATTCATTGCTGAGAACATACAAGGTACAGAAACAGCAGTCGCCGTTCCACATGAGGTGACATTCTTAAATGAAATCATCTTATCAGGCTGAGTATATCGATTTGTCGGGCGATCATAGCCATTTGCTTGGTAGTTTTGAGAGCGTGCGGTTTCACCAAGAACAAACACAAACAACGTCGGTTTACCATTAGATGTTGCCGTCGTTACCAACTTAGCATCGGTTCCTATATATTGATAAGGGATAGGTTTAGTTAAATAAGTTCTATCAATATATTTAATACCGGTGTAAACATATGAAGGGTTAATTACTCGATTAAGATATTTATTATTACGCCCAACAGATACATAATCTTTATAGAAGAATGCTGCAATTAAGACAATAACCACCATAGATGCAACAATAGATATTAGTTTATATATTACAAACGTTTTAATAAAATCCTGCTTCTTTATCTTTATAGCTATAATGAACAAACAAGGTATAACGCCCATAATAAAAATAGTTATAAAACCAGGTATACTTAGGTAAGAAAATGCCTCACTACTATTGGTTTCAAAAATATTTTCCATCATTCCATAATCAAAAATAATCCCATAATGATATGATGCATAAGCGGTTATAGCAGAGAAAAAAGTAAGAACACTAAACAAAACACGCCCTATATAAGGCCATGCAAGAAGTTGAAATATAATATTAAGTGCCGCAATCAAAAATATAGGGAGTGATATTATAAAACCAATATTAACTATTTCTAATTTTGAGAGTATTTCATAAAAACTTTCCCATAATGGCGCATTTAAAATAATGCCAAAATATATAGCAATAAAAAAAACCAATATATTATAATTTAATTCTTTATTAAAAATAGAAGAAGAACGCTTCATTTATCTAACCTAAAATAATTGCTCAACGAAATGTCAGCCAATGACGTTTTTTATGTGCGCAAGTATACTTATATACCTATACAAATAATAGCACTAAATGACTATGCTTTTTTCGTATGATATATAAGCAACAATGATATTTATTGTCTCTAATTTTGGCGTAACATCTTTTTGTTAATAGTAATCATTAATATTGATTAGTCAGGTCGTTATGAAAAATATTTTTATACTTTGCTCTATTTCATAAATAAAAAAGCGAGCTCTATAGCTCGCTTCTCTTTAATCATAATATATTAATTCATTCCATTTAGTATTAGGCACTTGCGTCCATTTTTCGCATTTGACCTAAATATTTAATCCAACTTTTAGCAGCAGATGACGCCTGAATGTTATTTGCTTGCTTAGCATGAATAATGGCTTGATCGAATTTATTCAATTTGTAATAAACTCGCACCTTTGCTAATTCAACGTCAGCGCGTTTATCTTTACGTTTAACACGATTAAGTTCAGTTAATGCCCGTTGATAATGTCCTTCCTGCAATAGCAATTGTGATAACTGCCAGCGATAATGGTTATCTTTATTCGCTACGACTGCCCATAATGCGATAGCTTTATTCCATTCCCGTGCCATTTGCCAGTAATTAGCTTGTTCAATTAATAAGGTCTTATCATTATTGGCACCTTTCAATGCGGCTATTTGTTCTGCAGCACGTTCTGGAATACCACGTTGAGCATATAATTGTGCTAGTATTTTAAGATCTTGCTGACTCAGTGCCACGCCTTGGTATTTTGCTAACTTTAATGTCGCTAATGCATCAGCATTTTTACCTGTTCGCATTTGAATACTGGCTAATTGCTGCCACCAAATTAACTTATTTGGTTCAAGTGCGATCAATCGATTCAGTGTTGATGTTGCTCCAGACCAATGCTTCAATTGTAACTGCGCACCAAGTTTAATCGATAATGGCGACATACTGTCTTTAAGGCGGTAGCGATCATAACGTTTCATTGCCGTTAATACTTGCTGCCATTGTGCTTGCTGGTAATGCGCTTGGGCAATCCGAAGCCACAATTCATCCCCTTTTTGCTTAGCAGGAATATTTTTAGTTAACTTATAATAATGCGGTAGCGCCTGACTATATTTAGCTTCTGATAACAAAATATCCGCCAACATGCGTTCAGTCGCCCATGCTTGATCATCATGCAACAAACCACTGTTTACTGCTTTTGTTAACAGGGAAATAGCTTGTGGCTGTTTCCCTTGCTGCCAATAAAATACACCTAACATTCGCTGTACATAAGCTTTATCGTAAGCAGAACTTGGCCTCATTTCAGCCAACATTGCCACCGCTTGATCAAGCTTATTATCTAACTGTAAATTATTGGCACGTTGAACCTTATTGGCTGTTGCTTGTGATAACTGACCACCACTTGCATAAGCATAAGATAATGGCAATGAGGCCGATAAGGTTAACGCGACAATAAAAGCGATCTTTTTCATTATTGATTCAACCTAAATTCAAGACGTACTGTCTGCCCTTGCTGCGCGATTGCGGCACCATTCACAACTTGTGGCTGGTATTTCCACTTTCGTAATGCACGAATGGCTTCTTTATCAAATAAACGCCGTGGTTTCGCATCCATAATAGCAATATCAATCGGTCGACCTTGAGTATCAATGGTGAATTTAAGCACCACATAACCTTCTTTACCTTGGCGTAGCGCACGCGATGGATAACGTGGCTCTACGCGATAAAGTGGCATTGCTTGTTGAGATTGCCCTAACCCATTACCAACCGCTGCAGCACTACTAAAGTCGGTAAATTTTGGCGCATTAACCGCTAAACCATGAATCGACGTATCTAACCCTAAACTTGGAATTGATGCCATTGGCATAGTGGTTGATGTTGCCGCCTGTGACTGTGATGGTTGCGCTTCAGGTGGTGGCGTTGGCGTCTCAGGCGGTGGTGGTGCAACACGCTGACGACGTTGAGGCGCTTGTTCGTGTTCTACCATCACCATATTAAACGCTAACGGCGATGCATTATCTTGTGGCTGATGATTACCGTTATCCACCATCCATGCCATTAGCGTAAATAGACCTAAAGCCACCGCGAGCGCCAATGGCAACGCCATCAATATGCGCATCATTAGCTTTTCTCCGCCGCCAGAGCAATATTCTTCACCCCTGCACCTTTTGCAGCGTCCATAACTTTAACAACCGTACCGTTATAAGCATGTTCATCAGCTTGGATCACCAAGGCAGCATCAGGCTGTTCCGTTAGCATGTGCTCAAGTGTTGCTTGCACACGTTCGGCATCAACAACTCGCTTATCAATATAAATATCATTTGCTGCAGTGATCGCTACAAAAATTCCTGCATCTTTTTGGCTAACGACATGGCTTGCTTGCGGGCGATTCACTTCAACCCCAGATTCACGCACAAAAGAGCTAGTCACAATAAAGAAAATCAACATGATGAAAACGATATCTAACATCGAGGTTAAATCTATTTGTGCATCTTCACGCACTGACGAGCGACGGCTGAGTCTCATAGCTGACTCCTTAATGATTTTTCTAATTTTAATTCACGCATTTGACACGCTTTTGCCAATCGAGCATGGATAAACATTCCCGCTAATGCAGCCACCATGCCAGCCATAGTCGGCAATGTCGCTAATGAAATTCCTGATGCCATTAATCTCGGCTGACTACTGCCTTGGGTGGCCATAACATCAAACACTGAAATCATACCCGTCACAGTGCCAAGTAAGCCTAGCATTGGACAAATAGCAACTAACACTTTAATAAAATTAAGGTTTTTGTTTAGTGCTATTTTAGCATCGGCTAACCAACCATCTCGAATAGCATGGGCATACCAAGATTGATGATCAGCTCGTGCAGCCCATAATGCTATCCATTGTTGCTGTTGTTGTGGAAAGTAAAACACAAGGTAAATAACCCGCTCAAAGACTAACAACCACAACACCGCAACCACAGCGGCTAGCCACCATAGAATCACACCGCCTTGCGCCATAAAATGCGACAGTGATAACCACCAGGTTTGTAATACGCTGCTATCCATTAGGCGGCCTGTTCAGTTGTCATGCCAGAATTTTTGATACCACTGTGGTCATTTTTCTCGGCTTGTTCCGCCACCAAGCTAATACCCTGCTTTTCAAGGATCATACGAATATTTTCAGCTTGCGAACTTAAAATGTTATGCGCCAATAGCAATGGCATCGCCGCCACTAAGCCTAGAACCGTGGTCACCAGTGCCATTGAAATCCCCCCCGCCATCACTTTTGGATCGCCATTACCAAACTGAGTGATCACTTGGAAGGTTTCAATCATGCCTGTTACTGTACCTAGCAAACCTAACATCGGCGCTAACGCAGCAAACAGTTTTAGCATTGACAAGCCTTTTTCTAGCCCTTGTTGTTCATCAACAATCGTTTCTAATAAACGCAATTCTAACGCTTCAACGCTGCGGCTTTGTTCTTTGTTATAAACAGCTAAAATATGACCTAATGGATTATTACCCGGCTTAGAAGGTTGTTTTAGTTGTGCTTTAATTTGTTGACGAATAATGGCTAATTTCACACCGCGGAAAATCGCAATGCCGGCACCAATAGCCAGTAGTAATAGAATGATTTTACCAACTGCGCCACCCGCTTGCAGACGATCCATTAATGTCGGTGCTTGTGCTAATTGCTCTAGCATCACCCCACGTGAAGGATCGACCACCAGCATGTCATTGCCCGTAGAAATTAGTTGATCGTAATCGGCCAATGTCGGTGCATGTTCAGGTTGCTGTAAATACGCCATTGCCACATGTTGGCTGCCATCCCAATTGAGATAGCCGTTATCACCCACCAAACCAATACTGCCTAAACGCAATGCCTGAATATCACTTTGCTCACCATCACCGTTAATGTATGGCACGGTGACTTTCGCAATTTGTCCACTCGCAACAATTTGATCGGTCATGGCTTGCCATAAACCTTGCAATTGTGTCATTGATGGCAAGGCTTTCGCTGCTACAATCTCATTCACAACGGCGTTATCTTGGCTGTTATCAATCGCGGTTACAGCATGTTGTTGTTCAGCCTGCACTTCTTTGGCTGTTTGGCGAACAACACCAAATAGTTCGCCTAAGCTGCCGCTTTCTAAACGTAATTGTTGTTCTAAAGTCGCTAGCTGTTGTTCATTGGCACTAAAGGTTGTACTTAATACTTCTGTGGCAGCCTTTAATTTATTGCGTTCAGCTAATAACGCATTATATTGCGCTTTAATATTATGATGAGTGCTATTAAAACCCGCTTCACGTTGAACATTATGCTGAGCCTGCTGGCTATGTTCTTGCTGTGCTTGCTTTACTACAGATTCTGCATTTGCGGTCAGTGGTAAACTAGCAATACATAATGCGGCAACTAACGTTTTTAATTTCATGTTATTTACTCTCTACGTTAGTTGATACACCTGATACAGGTAAGGTAATTAAACTTGGGGCTGCTTGGTTATCTGCAATCGCAAATGCTTTATCGATATTTGCACCATCGCTTGCATCAATAGACTGCCATTGTTTCGTGGCGGTATTCCAACTCCAATAATGGCTACCATTTAGGCTTTTCGCTACCAATGCAATTCGCCCTAAATGCAACACATTTACTTCAAGGGTTTTATTATCAGCAAGGGTGATTTTAGCTTGGTAAGCGGCAAGCTTAGTGCCATAGTCCATTTCAATTTGATAAGCTTCTAAAATACGGCGGAATTTTTCAGCATCACTAATATCGGCTTGTGACATCATGGTTTCCAGTTTACCCACTCGAACCATACGTGTTTGGCGTTTAATCGGCTTGTCGTTCTCAACAATCGTCTTTAAACCATCAATCATTTGATACATCAATGGCACAACACCTTGACGAGTTTGTTTGATATCAGTGATTTGCTGATCAATCGAGGCAACTTCTTGTGCTTGGTTTTCGACTAAGCGTGCAAGATGATCATGATAAACCGTTAAGTTTTTTACTTCTTCTTGCAATTGTTCCATGCTAGCTTTCATCGCTAAGACAGAATCAGCACTTTTATCTATCTTATTCTGGCTCACTGCAGATGCAGTATTAGTGCTATTTTCAATCGAACGTGCATTATCAAGACTCGAAGCATGCGCTCCAGAAGTAATGCTGATAATAACAATAGCAAGGCTCGTTTTAATAAAATTCATAATATTCAATCAATCGTTATCTGTAATAACCAAAAAATAAAAAACGGGTGTTAAAAAGAAAAGGCACCGCAGAAGTTGGCGAACTATAAACAATAACAATGGTGATGAACAGTTTATAGATGCAACATCTAAATCTAACTATCTAGATCAAAGCAAGGGGAAGTTAATACTTCCCCTTTATTTATTCAGTTAAGACCTTAATATTTAAACTCGATAGTTGCCATAAAGTTACGGCCTTCACCAAGCGTTACACCTGTTGCGCCCACATAGTCTTTGCTGGTTGAACCACCACCGGCCATGTAATCGGTATCAAATAAGTTCTCTACATTTACACGACCAATGATATCGAGCTTATCGTCATATTTATAAGTATGAGCCACACCAACATCGACACGCGTATAGCCATCTTTCTTAAAGGTATTGGCCGCATCGCCAAAACGTGAACCTTCGTAGATAACACCTAGGTTTACATCCGTTGCAGGTGTTACGTTATACGTTGACCATACACTTGCAGCAAACTCAGGCACATCTACAGGACGATTACCTTCATAGTTCTGATCTTTGGTGTATTCCGCATCAAGATACATTGCAGAAGCGTTCATGCTTAGTTTTTCAGTAATATTACCTTGTAACGCAAACTCGACACCATTATGTACACGTTCACCCGCTTGAGTTAGTGTTTGATTATTATCAGGTCCAACGGCAATCTTTGAATTTTCTTGCGTAATATTAAATACTGCAGCTGTTGCAAATAAACGTTTATTCAATAATTCCCACTTGGTGCCAAGCTCATATTGCTTACCACGTAGAGGATCAAGGTTATCACCAGCATTGGTGTAATCAGAAGACACTACACCTTGAGGCTCAAAACTTTCAGAATAAGCTAAGTAAATAGAACCATTCTCAGCAGGGTGATAAATTGCCGCTAATTTAGGTGATACCGCTTCTTCCGCAATGCCACTCTTCACTTGGCGATCAAAACGGATACCAGCCAGCACTTGCCAGTTATCATTCATCGTGATCATATCTTGCGCATAGAAACCCCATGCATCGTATGAAGAATTAGACACTTTTGGATCTTTATTTGAATACACTGGGGTTGGCGTTGTTTGACCCGGCTTAACATCGACTGAATCAAATGAACGTTGGAAACGGTCGTAGCTATAACCTAACCAGTTTGCACCAACTAATAGCTGATGTTGCATGCCTAATGTATCGAATTCACCAACAAAATCGGTATAAGCGGTTTTAAATGCCCATTCATCATGACGATCATTACCGCCTTGTTTAATGGTGCCATTTTCTTCAAAATTACTGAAATTTGGGTAACTTTCTTTATCGTTACGAACAAAATCTTGGTAATTAAAACCAGTATTCAATGCCCATGTATCATTCAATTGAGCTTTAACATCAAAGCCAACATTCTGTACATCGTTATCAATTTCAGACCATTGTGCGTCCCACACATGATCACGGCCCATAACTGGCTTACCATCAACAATATAAGCGCCAGAATCTACGCTACCCTTATCTTGAGTGCGATCATAATGTAATGACACCATCACGTTATCATTAACATCATAATCAAGGAACATACCGCCAACAAAACGATCTGTTGATGGCGTTGAACCATCACTGAACTTACGCCATGAGTCGTAATCTTCTTTCGCTAGTACTACGCGTCCACGTAATGTTTGATCAGCATTAAGTGAACCACTGACATCTAATACGCTACGAGTATGATTATTTGAGCCTACATCCTGGCTGAAATTCATTTGTGTTTCATAGGTTGGCTTCTTTGACACCATATTAACTAAGCCACCAGGTGCTGATTGGCCATAAAGCAAACCTGCAGGGCCTTTCATTACTTCAACACGTTCTAATAACTCAACTGGCTGACGGTAATGTGACCAATGTTGGTGACCGTCACGTAGGAAACCACTACTACTGCCTAATTCAAAACCACGTAAAGAAAAACGCTCACGGTTACGGCTAGTGCCTCCCGCTGAAATACTCGCATCGTTCTGTAAAACTTCCCCTAAAGTACTTGCACGCTGTTCATCAATTAGCTTCTCATCGATAACGGCAACTTGTCCTGGAGTTTCTAGTTGTGTCATCTCCATTCGCATTGCAGTCGAATTCGTGTCAGCCTTATAGCCATAATCACGCCCGGTGACCACCATATGCTCATCGGTATCTGTTATTTCTGCATGAGCAATCGGCGCTGATAATACCGCACCAATCAATAGTGTTAGCTGACTTTTAGAAAACATATTCCGTTATCTCCAATTACCGTATCTTTGAGAATAAAACCAATGTAGATGGGTCGTTCTTACCATTACTGCATCTTAAAAAACGAACAAGAGCCCGCTTTTGAAGATACTCGGTATTGAAACCTGCCCACCGTAGAGGTGATTTTGGCTGTCCACTGTTTGTTTTATCAAACGTTAGTGTTAAACCACGAACAGGAATATAAGTGATAACCATTACCATTTGCATTAAATTTACATTCTTTGCATTCGTGAATTTTTTGTCAATAAATACAATTGATAATCAATTCGTTATCAATAATTACAACCTATTCTCAAATTAGAAAGGATTGCGCGCCTTAGAACACACAATTATTCCGTACTCAATACTGTTTTTTCGAAGACATTAAGAGCAAACGGGCGTATAATTCTGCCGTTTTTATTGATTTCTGCGGTATTAAAAGTGACTCAATTAAGTCTTGAAGCTATTCATCAACAACTAGAAGAACGCAATTTTATTGCCGAGAAAGTCCGTATTGTAACGGTAGAGGCAATGGATCCTGAGGTATTAGCGGCCTGTACAACCACTGAAGATGAAACATTCTATAACAGTTATATGAATGTGATTTACTGTCGTGGTGATCGCTATGTTTTAGGTTATCGCTGTAATGAAGCAACAATCATTGACCAAGCGATTATTTTTAAAGATGGTAAGTATTACGATCCTACTTTACAAGCAAATGGCGAAGGTGAATTTGTCCCTTATCCTTTTGCTGTCTTAGCGGAATTTAAAGTCTTTGACATGATGACACATGCTAAAAACAATAAAGACTTCCCGCCAGATGTAGACTTCTTATTTACACGTAAGAAGCACTTCAAAAACGTAATTCGATAACTGTATCTATACCCGTTATTAAGCTTTAATGACGGGTATTTCTTTTCTAACCAGCCTCAATCTATAAAAATTAGCATAATTCGTCACATCCCCTCCCTTTTATATAATGGCATAAACTGTTTCAAACTTGATACGTCATAGGCAAATAGTTGCTTAACCTATCCATTCAGCCAATCAAGCACTTGAGAATAACCACAATAAATGTACTATTTTGATATACACCGTTTTATATTGGATATCAGTATATGGATCAGGCAAAAGGATTGCGAAATTACTTTATAGACAATAAGCGCCAACATATTTTTATACAGCAAAAACACGTTAGACAATTAATCATTCAAAAAAGAAGCCACGTTGAGATTGCAGCCAGCCTCATTGAATTGGAAAAAGCGTGGATTGAATTTGAATATGAGAATAATCAGTAAACTGCGTGTGACTAACAACATAAAGTCCAGCAAGTACTGGACTTTATACTGAACTATTTAATCTTCGATCTAACGGCTATAAGCACCCCAATTTATCCTTTCGTTTTCCTTATACGCTTTCTAATCATCTAAAAGCTACCTATGCAGTAGTGCACACATGGAAACGGCACAAAACTTAGCAGCACTTTTTCTAAGCTGCCTGTGCGGCAGTGAACCGTATTCATGCACTGCCTGAATTATTCGTGATTTTCTAAGCTGCCTGTGCGGCAGTGAACGATTAGTCGTGCCTTTAAAATCAATTTTTTCTTTTCTAAGCTGCCTGTGCGGCAGTGAACCAACTGATATATTAAATTGTGCTAATTTATGATTTCTAAGCTGCCTGTGCGGCAGTGAACCAAACTTATCACCACCAACAGTGACACCGTCGTTTCTAAGCTGCCTGTGCGGCAGTGAACCATATTCATCTAATCGTTAACGTGCGTGATGTGTTTCTAAGCTGCCTGTGCGGCAGTGAACTATGACTAATGAATATTGAGCAGTGGCTTGAATTTCTAAGCTGCCTGTGCGGCAGTGAACGGTTGTTCGTTCCTTTCTTAGCTATTGTACTCTTTCTAAGCTGCCTGTGCGGCAGTGAACTGACAACGGAAGAAAAATTGACTTTCGTGATATTTCTAAGCTGCCTGTGCGGCAGTGAACACACATACGCAGAAGTAGACCTAACAGCGGTTTTTCTAAGCTGCCTGTGCGGCAGTGAACGGACAATGTGGGGTACTCACCCCTATACACATTTTCTAAGCTGCCTGTGCGGCAGTGAACGCTGTGTACGTTAATGACCGTGGGTAGTCGTTTTTCTAAGCTGCCTGTGCGGCAGTGAACAAAATGATATTGGATATTTGTATTGTTCAGATTTTCTAAGCTGCCTGTGCGGCAGTGAACAAAATGATATTGGATATTTGTATTGTTCAGATTTTCTAAGCTGCCTGTGCGGCAGTGAACATAGTGGCACTTCAAGACGTCGCATTACCTCTTTTCTAAGCTGCCTGTGCGGCAGTGAACAAATATCTTCCATATGTTGACTGGTGATATCTTTTCTAAGCTGCCTGTGCGGCAGTGAACATCACCTCGCTTAACATCTTGTTCGAGGATGATTTCTAAGCTGCCTGTGCGGCAGTGAACCGAATATTAGCGGTGATATAACAGCAACTAGTTTTCTAAGCTGCCTGTGCGGCAGTGAACGTTGTGTGGGCTAGGGATATCGCCAAGTTCATTTTCTAAGCTGCCTGTGCGGCAGTGAACCGTCTATTTGTACTGATTGAGCGTTTGTAAATTTTCTAAGCTGCCTGTGCGGCAGTGAACCAGCATAGATATAACCACTTCCCAATCTGAAATTTCTAAGCTGCCTGTGCGGCAGTGAACAATAATTTACTTAAGAAAAGGCGGCCAGTTCATTTCTAAGCTGCCTGTGCGGCAGTGAACCGTCTATTTGTACTGATTGAGCGTTTGTAAATTTTCTAAGCTGCCTGTGCGGCAGTGAACACGTACACAGCAGTGTTAAAACCTGTAGTTTATTTCTAAGCTGCCTGTGCGGCAGTGAACCGTTGTCGCGCGCTATTTTACGACCTAACTCACTTTCTAAGCTGCCTGTGCGGCAGTGAACAACGCGTGAATGGTGGGCGTTTACTACTAAATTTTCTAAGCTGCCTGTGCGGCAGTGAACAAAGCGATCAGCCAGTTTGGGTTTACTTTCATTTTCTAAGCTGCCTGTGCGGCAGTGAACGTATGATCGAATATATTGAATTAGCGTTTTATTTTCTAAGCTGCCTGTGCGGCAGTGAACATTCAACATAGCGATCAACAAATGCTACTTTATTTCTAAGCTGCCTGTGCGGCAGTGAACTTAATATTGGCGAGGTGGAGGTGCGGTTCATTTTTCTAAGCTGCCTGTGCGGCAGTGAACAAAATTTCATAGTTGCTATGTTGTTTCTTAACTTTCTAAGCTGCCTGTGCGGCAGTGAACTCATGGTCTAAAAATGGCAGGGATGGAATGGATTTCTAAGCTGCCTGTGCGGCAGTGAACCACATTAACGCCTAGCGTATCCGTGTATGCGGTTTCTAAGCTGCCTGTGCGGCAGTGAACAAATAAATCGTAAAGTATTAATTAATGGCTCTTTTCTAAGCTGCCTGTGCGGCAGTGAACTTTTATATGAATCAAACTCAGCGTCTGGATTATTTCTAAGCTGCCTGTGCGGCAGTGAACTTTTTGTCCTCTTATGCGTACTCGCTTCCCGCTTTTCTAAGCTGCCTGTGCGGCAGTGAACATCGTATCGTTGATGGTGATTCTGATTGTGTGTTTCTAAGCTGCCTGTGCGGCAGTGAACAGTATCTTGAAAACGTTCTGTTTCATGACATTTTTCTAAGCTGCCTGTGCGGCAGTGAACAAGGCGTTAACTATAAGGATTTCATTTTCAAATTTCTAAGCTGCCTGTGCGGCAGTGAACGTACCGAATGCACAGCATACATCATTGTATGTTTTCTAAGCTGCCTGTGCGGCAGTGAACATTTAGATGTAAGTTTTCGTAAGATTAGTAATTTTCTAAGCTGCCTGTGCGGCAGTGAACTTTTGAATGCGCTATGACTTTAAATTAGATTTTTTCTAAGCTGCCTGTGCGGCAGTGAACTCAATATTGGCGAGGTGGAAGTGCGGTTCATTTTTCTAAGCTGCCTGTGCGGCAGTGAACGACCCTTATTAACTGTGTTTATCCCCGCTTGATTTCTAAGCTGCCTGTGCGGCAGTGAACTTAATTTCCCAATACGAGCCGCTTGAACTTCTTTTCTAAGCTGCCTGTGCGGCAGTGAACGAAAATCAATTTTAGGAATGATGGATAGTAAGTTTCTAAGCTGCCTGTGCGGCAGTGAACTTTTTAAAGGTTCGTGATTGCCAGGCTGTAATTTTCTAAGCTGCCTGTGCGGCAGTGAACGTTCTAAATCGGTCAATTGCTCGTTTACTTACTTTCTAAGCTGCCTGTGCGGCAGTGAACTACGCGCCATTTCTTCCCACCATGTTTTCCACTTTCTAAGCTGCCTGTGCGGCAGTGAACTATTTGATGCTTGTTATGTCCCAAGAAATGCATTTCTAAGCTGCCTGTGCGGCAGTGAACCTGTTGAGTTAGTCATGGTCGTGAGTCCTTTTTTTCTAAGCTGCCTGTGCGGCAGTGAACCATTTTCAGCGTCCGTTGCTGCACTTGAATCTTTTCTAAGCTGCCTGTGCGGCAGTGAACAACAGATTCACTGCCACTAAAATTAACTTGTTTTTCTAAGCTGCCTGTGCGGCAGTGAACTACATTAACAACTAAATTCATGTTCTCTATCGTTTCTAAGCTGCCTGTGCGGCAGTGAACACGCATCTTTATTGCTATCACTAAGAAAAAAATTTCTAAGCTGCCTGTGCGGCAGTGAACTCTATTGATAAAACGAAAGTTATAATTAAAAATTTCTAAGCTGCCTGTGCGGCAGTGAACTTTGAAAACCCTATACTGCGATATCCGACTATCTTTCTAAGCTGCCTGTGCGGCAGTGAACGGATTTCTAATATCTTCAATTGCTGCTCCTTTTTTCTAAGCTGCCTGTGCGGCAGTGAACCGTTATCGCCTGACTGTCCACTCATTACTCATTTTCTAAGCTGCCTGTGCGGCAGTGAACTGAAGCTTAACTATAATAAGCGATTGTTTAATTTAAATAAAACCCCAAAAAACATCTTTTACCCCTTTTTAATCGACCATTTATAAGTTGTTGATTTTAAATATTATAAATAAAGGCACAAAAAAAGGGTTAAATGAATGCTCATCTAACCCATTCTTACTCTTATAATCACAACAACACTTAAAACACAGGGATCGTTGCAGTAGCGCTTAGTCCATAACTACTAAATACACCATCCGTTGCATCACTAACTACCTTGCTATGTTCAATAAATACTCGCATAACATTCTGATTAGATAAGCTCTGAATTTGAACATAAGGCAAAGTTAACTTGCGCTCGGCAGTATCAGGAATTGCATGAATAGCTTCATCTGCATTGATCCAACCTTTAGCAATCGAACGTTTACGCTTGTTATTGGCGCTTTTAGTCTGCACGCGTTTAACAGTCTGATAGCCTTTAATGTCACTCGGAATTGCCGTAATAGCAGTAACACGGGTGTAATCCCTTAGCCCTTTCAGCCAAGTATTCGCCATCATCATTTCAAGTGCAGCTTGAGTACCGTGTAAGCGCAACGTATCACCTAGTGTTTTATGCATATTAGGAAAACTGATCCCCACTTTACCACTACCTACCGCCGCTAATTGACGGTGTAATTTCGCAAATAGGTTATTCATTAATACTGGCGCAGAGGTTTCTAAATCTGGCAACACTTGAATATCAATGTAATACAACATAATCGCTATTCTCCAAACACACCACCACGTACTAACATTGCCATCACATAATGTTGTTGCTCTAACTCTGGGGCTTTATCTTTTAATAACCAATTATCTAATAAATTATAAAAATCGGTTTTTTCTTTAGGTTGACGATAGGCTTTACCGCGATTAGTCACCGAGCCGTAAGGTTCAACTGCAATTGGCCCAACTTCATCTGTTTCAGGATGCCATGTATCAATAGTACGAAGCGCATTACCAATTTTTTGAGAGTGCATCGCCGCTTGACCATTAAGTTGATACAAATACTTACTCTTATCACCAGAGCCTGTATTCATAACCAATTCTTGAGATGGAAATACTGTTTGTCCATGACCTAATTGTACAAAAGCAGTTACTGTTAATAATGTCGCTTTTTCGCCTAATAAACCTTGTTCAATCACCGCTGATAATGCCGCTAAATCATCATTCACCGCGGTAAATTGACGTAGACTGTAATCTAAACTATCAAATGTCCATTGTTGATCATGGTACTGTACTGTCACCATCACATTTTCTGCGCCAACACGGTTGCGCCATAAGAAACGTCCATTAGCAAGGTTGGTCGCGTAACGTGTCGCTAATTCTTTAAATCCATGCTCAATAACATAACCTTTAATTAATTGACTTAATGCGGCTTGGTAACCTGGGCTATTACATGTAGAAGGGATATTTAAATCGCCAAGTACACGCAACGTAAAGGTCAATTTGAGCGTATCGCAATCAAATGGTAATGCAGCATTATCTACTGTTTGTAAGTTGGCTTTTTGAATTTCTGCATCTAATTTAGCGGGATCATTGGCTTTTGGTCCTTTCATGCGATTAGAAATGGTACCGCGCACTGATTTCTCATTAACAGCGATAGGCTGCCAATTTGCACTAGAAGCTATTTCATTCCAATTACCCGCTGCCATAACGGCATCTGAGCAAGCCAATTTGCCTTCAAACGCTAAAACTGATGGTGTAGTTAACTTAGTTGTCATTGTATACATCCTTGGCTATTTAATAAGAAAAGTCGAAATCTTCTTCATTACTTTCAATAGAATGAATAGATTGTTGAGCGCGGCATAAGTAATACGGTGAGCTATATTGATAACGCCATAAGATTTGATTGATAGATTCAACTCGACTTGGGCTGCCTATCCACTCACCGACACTATAAACAGCCTCAGTAAATGCAAATGGGGTGGTGTTATCACGAACGTTAGCCACCTGTTCGGCAGCAAATACATCGCTAATTTGTTTGTAACCAATCATCAGTGGTACTAAATAACCACTTTGAGGCTTATTGACACGCTGCCACTGCCCCTGCTCTGCCGCTACACTTTCAGTTAGCGTTTCATAACGATAACGCAAGGCACTAAAATCGAGCCAACTCATGACCATATTTTGACTATCTTTTTTATTTTCAGCATGTTGCTGTAGATAATCGCTACGATCACATAAAATAAATCCAGGTAACAATGGTCGTAAAAGTCTGCGACAATCACCCGCCTCATTTGGCATCGGTTTAAATTGGCATGCTTCAATATTTGTAATACGCCCACCAGCACAACGTTGGCTTAATGCCTGGGTTTTTATGGCATCACTGATAAGTTGCTCTTGGTCGCTGTTACCACCACTAAAACCTTTGCATTCAATCAATAACGATACACAAAGGTTCATTTTTCCTTCTTCAACGATAGGTGCTGTTTTACCGTCTTTGGCTAAAGGATTTCGAGTTAATGAAAAACCATAATCATCCCAATCACTGCCTCGATAAGCATGCACCTGATGTTGGTGACACATCACTGCACAGCCATCAAAACTGATCCCGTGCAGTGGGTCAATTTTGCGTGATAATGCATGTACAAAACCTAAAAACTGAGTAATAGCAGGAAAACCATAAGTGAAACCTGCAATCGCATTTGCACCTTCAATGTGCATATTTTTAATAAGGAATAAACTCATCGTCCTGCCTCACGAATAGCGTCATGACATAACGTTTGCCAATGTTGCAATGCTTCACTGCCTAACATTAATTGCTGTTGACTGGCCTTTTCTAAACGGTTATTGAGCCATAAACCAAAATCACGACTGACTTCAACTTGCCAATCACCGCTATAAGAATGGCTTGCTTGTGGATCTAACCAACATTGCTGTGCAGGTGATAATTCACTGTTTTCGCTCCAACCTTGAGGGGAAACCTGATGATTTGCAGCCAAAGTTAAAATGCTATCAAGGATCTGATCTGTTAATTGATCACGGCGTTGACGAAT
Organism: Photobacterium sp. S4TG1; assembly: GCF_036040035.1. NCBI lineage: Bacteria > Pseudomonadati > Pseudomonadota > Gammaproteobacteria > Vibrionales > Vibrionaceae > Photobacterium > Photobacterium sp. S4TG1. Next base: position 87,691 of record NZ_JAYXUH010000010.1, on the reverse strand, counting down.
GCGGATATTGCTATCTAAAGGTTTTACTTTGACTAAAAACTCAGCCAATAACTTAATTAGATAATAAGTATTACGTCCAACTTCGCGGCTATCAAACCAATTACCCCCAAACATCGGTGGTTGGTATTGGCTTTTCCAATCAGGCGCAGTGCAAGGGAATAAATATGTTTTACCATAGCGTTTTGAATTTAATTGCGAGATATTCTGTGGTTTTGAGCCGCCGCTAATAGTGACGGCTAAATCAGGGTAACGCACCACATCAACATCACTTGGTTGATTTTTCTTACGCGCATCTCTGGCTGCTTTCATCTCATCACTAAAACGTGAATGTTGCACCTGATGAAATAATTCATGAGCCAAAGCTGATGAATATAGCGGACTAATAAGGTGATATTGATTATCACCAATAGGAAAATAAATCTGTTTGGCTAAAGTATGACTGCTAGGAGTTTTCACTTCTAATGCTTGACGCAAGCCATCCGCCCATAATTGGCATTGCTCATCACTATTTGCCAGAGGGCGTAAAACATGATCTTCCCCTTGCGACAAATAAACAGCAAGTGTGGCATCACCATCATCAAGTTGAAGTAACTTTGCCACATCTAATGCAGCGGCATTACCCACAGCATCTACTGCGGGAGTAACTATTGCAGATGAATCAAGATATAGCGCATCAGTATTAGAGGCTAATGCTAAAATATTGCTACCTTTAGCACTACCATGAGTAAACTTCACCGCATGAGTTGCCAAGCTAATTTGTTTCGCTCTCACCGCAGCACTTGTAAGCCATGTTTGTATATCAAAATCTTGATAAGCTGTTTGAATTTGTTCATTCAAGGTCGCTAATTCAATTTCCGACACCCCATTTTTGACGTTCTTTTTCTTTTCAATTTCATCAAGTTTCGTTTGACGTCGTTGTTCAATATACGCTTGAATCAATGTGCTGATGTGCATTGGCATAGAAACTCCCTATTTCACCTTTAGCAAAAGATATCGCCACTACTCTATAAATCTAAAATAAAATATCAATAATCCAACGGAGACACTGGATAGCTAATTGACTACAGACTTTAGTCAAAACTTTCAACATAAAATCTAAAAACCTTGTTTGCCTTGCACTCATTCATCTTACCTATGCATATACAATAAACTATGCATGATAATACATAACAAAAAAAATAAAATCAACCTATGTAGTACTAAATAATTTAATCATGTATTTGTCTTTAACTGATACAATGAGTACAATGAAAAAACTGCTGAACAAGCAGCTTAGAAGTATGTTGTACTTATTTATACTACCGTACTGGTAGCAATGATGAACTAGTAGTATCTAGTTCATCATATTCAATTTTTTGAATTCCTATATTTCCCCTCAAACACACCTAACCACGGGTGGTAGTAAAATAGCGGTGTTTTATCGGACTCATTAAGATTAATACCGCCAAATAATTCACTGATTTGTTCACTGTCTTTATCAAAGATGTCACTTAACTCGTCATACACTGCGCTGTATTGACAATCAAACCATGCGTGATTACCACTCGCTAGATTGTCTATTACTGCAAGGTGAAACAGCTCGGTTTTATTTACAAACTCACCGCTGTATTCATCACGCACTTTAATGCTTAGCGCTTGATCTTCATTGTCGATAAAGAAATGGTATTCCGTTTGTGGTCGTGAATCTCGAAAACGGGTTTGGTTCTGATATTCGCCAAACAAGTGCAAATACGGTTGTAACCACCAATATTCGACTTTCTTGTTTGGATCTTGAAATAGACTAAAAATTAAGGCTCGATGCTCCAATGAAGGAAAAGTTAACACTTTCAAATTAGGCTCAATAAATCGTGGATAAGCAGAGATAGTCTGATAATCATCAGCGACTAACAACTGAGTCAAATCATGTTGATTTAGCTGTAAAATCCCTCTGTTTAAATTATCTTTTTTCTGTTCAAACCCGGGCTTACAATAAGCAATATCTGCACCTAATAACGCCTTAATATTTTTACTTAATATCATAATATTTGGCAAATTAGGAACACATTGGCGATGACGCTGAATACGCCCCGCAAGCTGAATAATCGACCGCATTGAACTGGGCTCAACCACTGCCCAATCATAATCATGATCGCGCCCAACTTCAGCTACCGCAGTAGCGACCACCACAAAAATATGATGTTGTTGAGGATGCTGCGCTAATACACCTTTAATTGGTGGTACATCAAATATCGCTTGTGGATTAGCAGAATCTCGCATTAATACCGCGTCTAGCTGTTGCTCTATATGCGCTCTTACTGCCATCGGGTGCTGGCTGTGATAAAAACAGTAATGAATACAGGTATTATCAGTCGTTGGTATTGATAATAACGATTCACCCACCGCAATTAAGGGTTCAATATTTGCCATTCTCACTAAGCCAATTGAGAGTGTTTTACCGTTTGATGTAACTTGACGATGGCGCTCATCTAAGGTGTAAATTGCCTGTTGAATATGAGTCGATAAATAATTAACTGCATCGGTTTGCGTTAATTTTTCCGCATCTAAATGGATTAACTCAGCTTGACGTAAAGGTACTGATTTACGGCTTAGTGTATTTTTTCGTTGAGTAATAAACTGCATATGTTGTAGTTTAAAATCAGCATCATCAATACAAGCTGATTGCACATTAAATTCATCAAACCAACCACATTGTACTGTTGTTTCAGTAATACCATGGCTATGATTATATTGTTGGCGCCCATGACGATAGGCTTTAAATAACGCAGTAATTAATGACGGTGCTAACGTCGCTGATGACAATAATACTCGTGAACCTAACATGCCCGCCCAATGGACTAAACGGCATAATGCAGGTAAATCTTCTAAGCCAAAATCATCCGGCTCATCAAGAATCAGATCCCCGCTAAACAGACGCAACATCGGTGCAATTTGCTGACCTCCTCGCGTACCTTCTGTTGCTGGCATTAAATAATCAATAGTACTGACCGTAATCGGTGCACTAACCAATTTATGAATAATCGGTTTCTGCTTGAGCCACTGGCTAAGGTGGCCATCATCAAGGCTACCGTCATAACTGACATACATATGCTCTGAAAATAAGGTTTCTGACTCACTACCCGTTTGCTGCGCTTTTTCTTGTTGCTGAGTTGTGAACTGTCTTTCGTGCAAATCTTTCACTGCTTGCGATCCAACTAACACCGCTAAATCATCACTGTCTAATTTTAAACGATCTTTAAGTGCATCCCCTGTTTGTAGCGTTAATGTACGCAGCCCTAAAGCAATGCTAAATCGGCACCCTTGTTGTTGATTGGCTAAGCCATACATAATTCTCGCGTTGGCAAAGGTTTTACCACACCCCGTTGACGCCATATTGACCCCAAAGAATCCATGATTTTCTGAAATATCACGCACAGAGCATGCTAAATCATAGGCTTTATCCTGCCAACGAAATTTATTAATTGTGGTACGTTTTTTAAATAACGAATGGCGAGTAATCGCAGGTAAACTCAAACGTAATTTTGGTAAGCCTAAGCTTAATCGATAGGCTAACTGCGCTACTCCGATATTATGCTCATCTAATTTTTGTTTTAATTTCCCCGTTTTACGATCGGTATTTGCATAAGCTTTATAGAGAGGATCTTGCCAAGCAATAACAGGCTGACTTGATGAATAACAGTGATCAGCAAGCATTAAACTTAATCGTGCCATGTGCAGTGGAAATGCGTTCTCACATCGCCCAAAATGACGCAAATTAGGATGTGATAATGCCCGTTTCGCCAGTTGTTGCGCTTTGTTTTGCCATGTTTGACTTTGTAGTGGAATTCCATGAGGAAAAATAAAGTTATCCGCTATTTTTGCGATTAACTCAGGATTTTTATGATTTTTTGCATTCCACTCAGGGCACAGTTTTTGTTCTAACCAATCATCTGAATCACCAATTGTCGGCTTAAAGTCTGACAGTTGATAGGTTGGTAAGCGATGGTGAGAAACAATTAACCATCCAATCGTTTTTGCTAATTCGGTTAAGCCAATAAACGGTGACAACGCTGGGGTATAGTGCACATCATTAACAATCTTGCTGATTTTTTGTGGTGATAAATCCGCTAATTCTGTTAACCATTGCTCATCAGTTTTATTTTTAGCAAATGCTTGAAAAACCAACAACGATAGCCACTCATGCCGTAATGGCTCGGCAATGCCGCCTTTACCCGTTAGTTTGTGTTGAAATAAACTATTCGCTTTACCGACATCATGAAATAAACCCGCCAGCGATGCCATTAACGCAACGGCATAGTTACTTTGCCAGCCATTCTCATCTTCCGAACGCAGAATATTACGCTCAGTGGTATTTGTGGGTATTGTACCTTGTTCGTTGAAACGACGTTTATTACCGACAATCCACATTAATTCGGTATTATTCGCGCCTCGAATCCAGTGACAAGCGACCGCAGTATTACGTCTTGCAGTTTGCTTTAACAACTGCCGTAATGTTTTTAAGCCTTCTAGAGTAATCGGCGTTTGCCATGTGCGATCACCTTTACGTTCTGCAAATTGATCCAGCACTTTACGGGTTTCATCAAGGGCTTTTTTATTACATTGAGAGATAAGAAGAATATTCATTTATAATTTTGCTACCGCTTGTGCTGTGTCTTTAATGGCATCGATCATTACATCTAATGCATTGGCTTTTCTAAATCCATTTAGGCATCGTTGCCGAAATTCTTGCTCATCATCCCCTGCCATTGCAGCAATAAAGGCATTTGGAAGCACAATCGCATCTTTTATTAAATCAGCAACATCAAACACTAATCCGCCACGACGGGTTTTACCGTGTAGAACCGCGAGCCCATGTGGCAATCCAATGACCCAACACGCGGTCGCCCCTAAGCCATACGCTAAATAATTACCGTGATCTAAAAAGCGATTGGCAATATCGGTACTATTTCCTCGCGACGAACGAGTAAACTCACCATATTTCACCGTATTAACTGCGAGTTTATATAAAGCTTTGGTCATGACCGCTTCTAATAACAATAAATCAGTGCTGTTTTGACAATGACTGAGTTTATTTTCAAACGCAGATAAAATATGTTCCAGCTTTTCCGCATCAATAATGAAATTATTATCACGTTGCATGGTTGCAGATAACCATACTTTTTTAATTTGCTGTAATCGGACTCTCTGGAACAGGATCGCAGCTTCTAATCGTTTCATATCGTCAAACCAGAAACTCACCCAACATTGAAGGTATTCTGTTGGTCTATATTCTGATTGCGGTGTTAACCAACTAACGTCAGGTTCAACTTCATTAGCTGAGAATAACGGCGTTCCGCCACCACCACAAAAACCGACTAGTACGCCAGCTTTGGCTAATTCACGCATTGACGCTTGGGTAATGGACGTGCCTGTTCCGAGCATTATTGCAGTCGTATTTGCTATAGGAATATTCCAATACAATGATTGCTTACCTTCGTCAGTGACATATTCAACCCGTCCACCATTCACTAACACACGGCAATGCTGTAAATAATAAAGATTGGCACGTTTAGAATGAATAATTGTTTTTAGCTCACTCGGTGTGAAAGACTTAGCGCACATAGCAATCACCAACTATAAAAAAACAAATTATATACATAATGCATATAATTCGTTTAGAGTGTAATCACAAATACCCTTTTTTATTTGGTAACTATTCAGGCTATATAAAACAACAACTTAAAATATCAGTTTAAAAAAGGGTTTTTGATGAGAATTTACTGTTTGGCTTTTATAAGCAATAACTTATACTGATAGAGCTTCAGTTCACTGCCGCACAGGCAGCTTAGAAAAATATTGAATCGCAAATCGTGCTGAGGTGACTGTTCACTGCCGCACAGGCAGCTTAGAAACGCAAGCGAGGACAAATTATTCTTGGTCTATTGTTCACTGCCGCACAGGCAGCTTAGAAAAACTGGCGCAACTCAATCACTTGATCACGGTAGTTCACTGCCGCACAGGCAGCTTAGAAATATATTAATGGCTGCTTTAGGGTTTTTACTCGGTTCACTGCCGCACAGGCAGCTTAGAAAATTTGACTAAAATCAACACGACTATTATTTTGGTTCACTGCCGCACAGGCAGCTTAGAAATAAGACAGCCATTAATATAGGCGTTCCCATGTGTTCACTGCCGCACAGGCAGCTTAGAAACTATTAACTCGTATTGATGAACTATCTAACCAGTTCACTGCCGCACAGGCAGCTTAGAAAAAGATAGCAACTCAAGAGCTAATGCCGTCACGGTTCACTGCCGCACAGGCAGCTTAGAAAAACTGGCGCAACTCAATCACTTGATCACGGTAGTTCACTGCCGCACAGGCAGCTTAGAAATAACTTCGATACTGCATCTGATTACGCAGCAAGTTCACTGCCGCACAGGCAGCTTAGAAACCGTTGCGTTCAACGCATGTCATTACAGATGGGTTCACTGCCGCACAGGCAGCTTAGAAATGTCTTTCTAGCGGGCTTTCCCAGCAAACGAAGTTCACTGCCGCACAGGCAGCTTAGAAAAGAATGAATCTTTGTTTGCCCAGTCAAATAGTGTTCACTGCCGCACAGGCAGCTTAGAAAAAATTCAGTTTGGATGATGGCTTCATAAACAAGTTCACTGCCGCACAGGCAGCTTAGAAATGAATCGAATCTTTAATATCATCAGTAATGGTGTTCACTGCCGCACAGGCAGCTTAGAAATATGACAAGTATGAACTTTACATACGAATACGGTTCACTGCCGCACAGGCAGCTTAGAAAATGAGGGATCTAAGTATCAGTTTATAAAGTGCGTTCACTGCCGCACAGGCAGCTTAGAAAATAGAGGGAAGTTTTACTTTTTCTCACGCGCTGTTCACTGCCGCACAGGCAGCTTAGAAAAATGCAAATAACAGCCCCGCATATGACGGGGCGTTCACTGCCGCACAGGCAGCTTAGAAATGCGATTAGGTAGTGATCCTGTTCAGGGTAGAGTTCACTGCCGCACAGGCAGCTTAGAAAAAACGGAAATGAACTCGATCTAGAAAACAAAAGTTCACTGCCGCACAGGCAGCTTAGAAATGAGTCAGAGAAGATTGTCAATGCAGGGCATGGTTCACTGCCGCACAGGCAGCTTAGAAATGAGACTTTACTGATCGAGCGCATGACTGCATGTTCACTGCCGCACAGGCAGCTTAGAAAAAATCCATCATTTACTATCAGTGATGCTACAGGTTCACTGCCGCACAGGCAGCTTAGAAAATACGATTGCCAGGAAAGAACGGCGGCACCACGTTCACTGCCGCACAGGCAGCTTAGAAAAGTCATACCAGCAGGTCGTGAGTTCACAGCCGGTTCACTGCCGCACAGGCAGCTTAGAAAAAAAATCATTAATGCAATTATTAAAAATGAATGTTCACTGCCGCACAGGCAGCTTAGAAACAGCTGAAAAAGTTAGATGATGAAGATGCTATGTTCACTGCCGCACAGGCAGCTTAGAAAATATCAATAGACTGAGCAGTGGTTAAGCCCTTGTTCACTGCCGCACAGGCAGCTTAGAAAAAATCTACCCCCATCATGTGTATAGTGGTGAGGTTCACTGCCGCACAGGCAGCTTAGAAAATTAAAAAATCACTCCCTTGCGAATTAACTCAGTTCACTGCCGCACAGGCAGCTTAGAAATTTTAAAGTTGTAACGAATGACGGAAAGGAAGGTTCACTGCCGCACAGGCAGCTTAGAAAAGTTGGTAGAACAAGGAGTTGAGGTGATAAGCGTTCACTGCCGCACAGGCAGCTTAGAAAGTTGATTTAACGCTAACGGCAATGGAACTTTCGTTCACTGCCGCACAGGCAGCTTAGAAAAATTGAAATTGGTGTAGCCATGGTCATAAGGTGTTCACTGCCGCACAGGCAGCTTAGAAATTAAAAACCCCTCACTAATTCCCTCACCAATTGTTCACTGCCGCACAGGCAGCTTAGAAAAGCGGTACGTGGTACGCAAGCAGGGCGTACGTGTTCACTGCCGCACAGGCAGCTTAGAAAATAATGATCAATGTTTTTATTTAAGCGAATTGGTTCACTGCCGCACAGGCAGCTTAGAAATTTTGTACCACAACCAGCCGTTCCACTTTCATGTTCACTGCCGCACAGGCAGCTTAGAAATCGGGAAAGATAGGCGAAAACGGCGATGAGAAGTTCACTGCCGCACAGGCAGCTTAGAAAGCCCAAATCCAGCGGTAGGCGGATATCACAGTGTTCACTGCCGCACAGGCAGCTTAGAAATATCACCGTCGCCTCTGACATGCTTTGAAATGGTTCACTGCCGCACAGGCAGCTTAGAAACTGTAACCTTCACTATCAATTACACCATTCAAGTTCACTGCCGCACAGGCAGCTTAGAAAGATAGCTAAATCAGCCGCGGCGATCATTTCGTGTTCACTGCCGCACAGGCAGCTTAGAAAAAGTACTTTGATTAAGATTTTAGCTAAGCCTTGTTCACTGCCGCACAGGCAGCTTAGAAATAACGGCTACGGTCGGTGAGATTCAGATCACCGTTCACTGCCGCACAGGCAGCTTAGAAAAGCGTCTACATACGCTTTTAAATGTTTCTGGAAGTTCACTGCCGCACAGGCAGCTTAGAAAAGATTCCAATTAAAATTGAATCACCAGGAGGAGTTCACTGCCGCACAGGCAGCTTAGAAAGTCAATAGTATTTATTAAAATCTCTTCACCAAGTTCACTGCCGCACAGGCAGCTTAGAAAATATAATCAACACCTGTTTCTGAATCGTGTTCGTTCACTGCCGCACAGGCAGCTTAGAAATAAAGCACTCACTAAACATATCTGTGATGTATGTTCACTGCCGCACAGGCAGCTTAGAAATTGCAGAATTTATGGCCATGATACACGGGCATGTTCACTGCCGCACAGGCAGCTTAGAAAAGAAACACCTAACGTTAGAGTTGACGCTTGATGTTCACTGCCGCACAGGCAGCTTAGAAAAACATCGACAGCCAAAGCAGGTGAATTAACAGGTTCACTGCCGCACAGGCAGCTTAGAAAGGTACAGTCGGGAACACTTTACGCGAAATAAAGTTCACTGCCGCACAGGCAGCTTAGAAAATATGGTGCAACAACAATTCTCAACCTAAGCAGTTCACTGCCGCACAGGCAGCTTAGAAAAACAACATCAGACTGAATAAACTCAAAACCTGGTTCACTGCCGCACAGGCAGCTTAGAAACTGCAGCATATGACGGCACACTATATGTTCCGGTTCACTGCCGCACAGGCAGCTTAGAAAACCAACCAGGCATACACCTAGATTATCCTGGTGTTCACTGCCGCACAGGCAGCTTAGAAATATCATGTTCTTTACTGATATGACACTTGAAGGTTCACTGCCGCACAGGCAGCTTAGAAACGTTGCGCCTATCGTGTGAAATTCGTTACCAAGTTCACTGCCGCACAGGCAGCTTAGAAATTCGTCAGCGTCGGGGTGGCAAGCTGTCACAGGTTCACTGCCGCACAGGCAGCTTAGAAAGTCAGCACCCATCACTGGTATACGCCCGAGGGGTTCACTGCCGCACAGGCAGCTTAGAAAATCGCACCGACTTGGATACCAGTGCAATTTTCGTTCACTGCCGCACAGGCAGCTTAGAAAAACCTTAACAACCATCCCAGATCCTAAAGTTAGTTCACTGCCGCACAGGCAGCTTAGAAATTGCATGTACCATCAATAGTAACATTACTAAAGTTCACTGCCGCACAGGCAGCTTAGAAAAGCAGCTATGGCTGCAAGTATCGCAACAAGCGGTTCACTGCCGCACAGGCAGCTTAGAAATGACATTGAGCGAGTAACCTTACCCGCATCACGTTCACTGCCGCACAGGCAGCTTAGAAAAGTCATACAATGTCGCATCTCTAGCTGAATTTAGTTCACTGCCGCACAGGCAGCTTAGAAACAGATTGGCGTTGATAATTCGATAACCAACTTGTTCACTGCCGCACAGGCAGCTTAGAAACAACGATGGGTGTTAATAGCCGAAGCGTTAAAGTTCACTGCCGCACAGGCAGCTTAGAAAAGTACATGAGTTTATGCAACATAGCGTCGACGGTTCACTGCCGCACAGGCAGCTTAGAAAGTAACGGGTCTATTGCACAAAGATGTTCTTGAGTTCACTGCCGCACAGGCAGCTTAGAAAATTACTGAAAAAGACCGAAGATGCACAGCGATGTTCACTGCCGCACAGGCAGCTTAGAAAATGACTACACCAATCAAAAGTAAAACTCTCATGTTTACTGCCGCACAGGCAGCTTAGAAAACAACAGCCATTAATCTTAGCACCCAATTTGCGTTCACTACCGCACAGGCAGTTTTAACGACTTACTGCTGCCATTGCTTCTTTGATTTCATCTGAGCTATAACCCTTTGATGATAAATACGCATAGGCTTTACTTTTATCTTTAAAATTCGACAAATCAAACCGCTTTTTCGCTAACACTAATTGGCAATTTTCATAAAAATCGATCTCACCCGCTTCCTCTAAATCATAGAAGACTTGCTCAAGATTAGTAATATCAACATGTTTCATTTTAAGCTCTTGCTTAATCACTGTTTTGCCTTTGAGCTTTCTCACCAATTTCAATACTTCGGTTTCAAGATCCGCATTCATGCCTTTGATTTTAGCTTTAGTTAATAGCGTATCGGCAGCATCATGCTCAGTAATCGCTCTTGAAATATCTTGAAAACTGTACCCTCGCTTAGTGAGATCGTTGGTTATTTTCTCTTTGGTGGTTTGACTAAAATCATCATAACTATCTAAACGATTTTTGATCATATCAAGTTCAGACACTTGTTTTTTCTCAATAATCTCAATTAATGCTTCTTCAATGATTGTTGCAGGAATACCTTTACCTTTTAATTTCTGTTTAATGTACTGTTGTCCATGTTCATTAGAGAAAGCCATCTCACAAAAATGCAACGCAAATGGAAGATCATCTTTTAAGTAACCAAAATCTTTCATTTGTTGTAATACAGTCTCAATCCAATCTTGTTGCTCTGTTTTGGCCTCTAATTTTTTTCGTAGTTCATACTCGGTATGATCACGTAAATTGAGATGATAAATAGCACTGTTAATCACATTCTGGATAGTTTTTGCTGGATACGGTTTCTTCATATGATTAACCCTTATTGAAAATAAAAATTCGAATGAAAATGTTATTTAAACACAGTTGATCGTCGAATCGTTGCTCGAACTGTAATCGCGGTTAAGCCAATATAGTAAATAGCAATGATTACAGCGGGTAACGCATCACGATCAAATACTGAATGAACAGCAAAAATACAGTAACTGATAATAATAGCAGGAATAATAAATACACTATTATTACGAGGATAAAGGTTTAAGATCAAAAATAGCTGATGAACACCCGCCAACACCAACGGTAACGTTATCATTAAAAACCATAACATAGTCAATTCCTTTGAGGCAAAAGTACCTTTAGTTCGCCATTGTATACTGATAATGAAAGAAGCTAACTATTATGCTTCGTTCTTTTTTGATCAAAATAGCAGACATTAAGCCTCTACTTTTTAGACATCATTAAGCTTTAATTGTCAATAAAGACGCATATGGCTAAAAATCATCAAGACTTTAATAACTTACACTCGAAAATTTCAAATCATGAACTAAGATAATGAAGTAACGCGCTACGTTATTTAAATAAAACACATACCGCATAGGAATGAATGTGTAAAATAATCACTTTAATATATCAGTTGCGTACATCCTTATGCGTTATGTGACTAATATCCCAGATATTTAGTCGATATAACGTAACTATAAACGACTAAGTAATTAAGGAGTTACTATGAATAACATCGCTAATCTTATTTATGATACTTTGGTCGATCTATCAAACAATGCACCAGAACAACATGCAAAAATCCGTCAAAATTTATACGACCAATTAGATCTACCCTTAAACAAGCAACGCGACTTATATTCAAATGCACTAGGGCCTGCAAGCTCAGGAATGCTAGAAAATAATGCTGATATTAACAACACAGTTAATATCGCTATTAAAGCGCTTGAGACACCTGAAAAATAAATTAACGAAGATTAATAACAATATAAAAAGTAATCACTATTTAGCTGGGGAAACAAAGCTCTCAGGTAAAACAATATCATTGTGTGGTATTGTTGAAACGTATCGACTACATACGGAAACGCCCAAGGTTATTAGCCTTAGGCGTTTCTTCTTACGAATATATGGTATGACATTAAACGTTACAGTGTCATATGCAAGATGGGAAATGGTTTACCCATATCATCAATAGGCGAACGTGAAACAACACTAAACCCCATGTGTTCATAAAAACCAATCGCTAATGGATTTTGTTCATTCACATCAACGCGGGTTGCACCTAGCTGTTCAGTGGCATGTTGCAATAACAGTTTACCAACACCTTGCCCTCTCGCTTCATTTAGAATGAATAACATTTCAATTTTTGAATCATGGACACCCACAAAACCGAGAATTGAACCATTGCTACTTTTTATACATTCCAATATGACAGCAGGAAAAGCATGTTCAATGATCATTGGTTTAAAAAATGCAATATCAGCTTCTGTTATAAAATCATGTGTTGCTCGAACTGAATTTTCCCAAACACTCAGCATTTCTGCATAATCGTCTGGAACTGCCTTTTCGACAATCATCATATTTTCTCTTTAATGAATGAAATTTTTGTACTTAATAGCAAGAAAAATTCTAACGACATTCAGTATAGATGTCTACAATTCAGGCAACATAGAATACTCAATGAAATCTAGTGATTAAAATTGAAAATACAGCGCATATAAAACATTATACTATTGGTTTTAATGCTTTAGTTTGTGTAAAAAACACCCACAAGAAAAAAACCATAAACACAAAATCATTAGCACCATAGATACTATAAAATATACCTGCAAATAAATCTTGATCATAAACGGCACTCAGATTATGACCTCTAAACCAAAAGATCCACGATATTACATAAACTAATTTTTCAATAACAAATGCCCCGGCCAACCACTTTAGGTTAGATGTTATTGACGCCGCACCTAAATATGCAAATCCCCAGATAACAATCATTAACAACCCAAAATTGGACATAACAACAGGATCAAAATCATTAATAACTGCATTAGTAAATAAACGAGAAAAAATTAACACACCACCGATATTCATCATGGCAGCAGCGATAAATCCCAATTTAACTATTTTATCTTTCATATATTACTCCCCTAAACTTACTAGAATAAAAATAAAACATATACATTACCTTAGTAAAAATAAACACGTATTTATTAATATCTCGATACTTAATTTTGCTTTGACAAATATTATACATATAGAATAAAAACAAGATGGATAACACATATTAAGCTGTCACATAGCAAATGCGCTCTGTCTTAATTGAAATATATACACACATTAAGACATGTTAGCATCATTTTTTTTAACACAAAAAAGAATGACTAATGAAAAAAATCACCATTTCAGATTTAAATAATTGGAAAGTATTAGGTAAAAAATTTGCAGCAATCACCGCTTACGATGCAAGTTTTTCAAAGGTCTTTGAATCACAAAATATACCAGTATTGGTTGTCGGTGATTCCCTTGGTTCCGTTATACAAGGAAAAACCACAACACTCGATGTCAGTGTTGATGATTTGGTTTACCACACACAATGTGTGAGAGCAGGCAGCCCAAATGCATTTATTATTTCAGATTTACCTTTTATGAGTTATCACACGCCTAATACAGCATGCGAATCAGCCGCCAAGCTAATGAAAGCTGGAGCTAATATGATAAAAGTTGAAGGCGGTAGTTGGTTAATCGATACCGTTAAAATATTAACAGAACGGGCTGTACCAATTTGTGCACACTTAGGCTTAATGCCACAAGCTGTTAATATATATGGTGGATATAAAGTTCAGGGAAAAACGGAAGCACAAGCCACAGAAATAATGGAAAATGCTCAACAGTTACAACAAGCAGGTGCTCAGGTGTTAGTGCTAGAATGCGTACCGGCTAAATTAGCCCAACAAATTACAGATGAACTCAATATTCCAGTAATTGGTATTGGTGCAGGTAAAGATACCGATGGCCAAGTTTTAGTTATGCACGATATCTTAGGTGTGTCAGCTAATTATATTCCACGTTTTTCAAGGAATTTCCTCGCAGAAACAGGGTCAATTGAAGCGGCTGTAACAAAATATCGTGAAGAAGTGGAACAACACGCGTTCCCTGATGACAACCACAGTTTCTAAAATAAACAATTTAAAACCGATTAATCATATCGGTTTTATTTCTTGAATCTTTACGACCGAAATCCCCATACAGCATCAATAAGCTTTATCATTAATTCTTTAGATATTCCATTATCATCAAGCTCTGACATATACTCAACAAAATCAGCACCAATAAATTTAGAAACTAAAGCTAAAGTGGACAGCCATATAAATTAGAATAATAGATGAACAGCCAAGTCTTTTTATTTTGAGCGAAGTACATCTCTTTCCTTCTTGATTCCCTTTAAAATATTGATAATCAAAGTATGACTATAATATATAAACGAAATACTATATTTGAAAATGATGTAATTATTCTAACTTCATTATTAATAAGTACATCAAAATTAAGCGATCTCGTAAATATTACATCGCAATAAATGGGAGTGAACATGCATTATTTACTTATTAAATTATCGCCATCACCTTTTTTTAACGATAAAAAAGTTAATGCAGAGAAAATTGTTAGTAGACCAATAGAAATAAAAGTCTGATGGAAATGGGTAATTGAATCACCATAACCGTATGAATTAAATAGTTTTAATATGCAAGAACAAACAGCAAGACCGAGGCTAATTGCTAATAACTGTGTTACTGCTAATGCACTATTACCCGCACTGGCATTTTGGTCATTTAAATCAGCTAAAGTAATAGTATTCATTGACGTAAATTGCGTTGCTCGCACCACACCAAGCCCAAACAACAACGGCACCGCAAACCACAACGATAACTGATTAGAAACAAATCCAAATGCAGCAGTTATAACACCAATAATGACAGTCGCTAACATTAATGTGGTTCTATAACCAAATCGATGCAGAACTTTCTCAACGAAAGATTTTCCAAATAAAGCACCAATAGCTAACGGAACCATCATACACCCTGCATATAATGCAGACATTCCCATTCCCACCTGTAACATCAGTGGCACCAGATAAGGAATAGCACCAGTACCTAAACGCGATAAAATATTACCGCGAATACCAATTTTAAATGTACGAGTTTTAAATAAAGATAAAGGAATTAATGCCTGTTCATTGTTAAAAGCATGCCAACCATAACCGAATAATAATAATGCACCGACTAGTAAGATTAATATTGGAAATAAAATTGATACAGATTGATTCCCAAATAATTCAATTCCACCTAACATACAAATTAAGCTAAAACCAAATAATATAAAGCCAAACCAATCAAAATGGGACGTTGTTGCGGTAAGATTAGGCATATAACGCTTAGTTATCCATAAGCCTATAATACCAACCGGAATATTAATCAAAAAAATCCAATGCCAACTCGCGTAGGTTACTAATAAACCGCCTAATAATGGTCCAACAACTGGCCCAACTAAGCCCGGCATTGTTGCTAAATTTAATACACGTACAAAATCTTTTCTCGGATAGCACCGCAGTAATGCCAATCTAGCGACAGGTACCATCATTGCCCCACCAATCCCTTGTAATACTCGTGCGACGACAAGTTGTAAGAGCGTAGTTGATAAACCGCATGCTAATGAACCAAGAGTAAATAACCCTACGGCCCATAAAAATATAACTCGAGTACCAAATTTATCCGCTAACCAGCCACTGACAGGAATAAGTATTGCCACCGTTAACGTGTAGCTAATAATCGTTAACTGCATATTAAGTGGCGATTGATGTAAACTTGCAGCCAGTGATGGAATTGCAGTATTTATGATTGTGGCATCTAAAGTCTGCATAAAAAAGGCTATACCTGCAATCCATGGTAACCATTTTATTTGCGATGCCGATTGAGTCACCTTCGTCATATCCACCTCATTTAAAGCAATGGTGATATCCCTCATGATGACGGCTTAGTCTTAATGATGTGTAACAGCAGCAAGGGGGAAATAAACACTTCTATCGATTAAGAATAACAGAACCAACTTAACTTAAGATGAATAAGTCTCAATTACCTAGCACAACATCATTATTATTTGACCATTATTGGACAGCCATATCTTTTCATTCTGACAACAATGATACCTATCATCATTTATTAGAAAGAATGTCCCCACGACTTGATCACTTTGTGCTGAATTTTAAATTTAATAACTTCAATTACTACCCATTATCTAAAAACACATTTAAAGTTAACATTTCAAAGTGAGAGAGGATCGACAATGTCCACATACCAAACCATGGTTGCGGTATTTAAAAACTAATAATAAGCAAGTTGCTAACTTGGGTGTAACTGGTGGCTTGCTGATTTTCCCTTGCACCACTGCCCACCAACGCGTTGTTTGAAGGCACACATTTGAGACCATTTACCGCTCACATTGGCATAATGTTCCATAAATTGTTCACTATGCTCAAGCCAAGCATCTGTTGTTATACCCATTTGTTGCAAAATTCTTGGTTGATTAGATGCAATAAACCCTTTTTTATCATCTCGAATAACTCGACCAGTCCAATCAATAAGTTCAAGATAATCGGCAAAAGCGACATTAACTCCTGCTTTTTTAGCTTTATGCTCACCACTAACAAAAGGTAAAAGTTGAAAGTGATCACTTGTTGGTACTTGTTTAGAGGTGGATTTTACTTGGTGATATTCTCGAATACGTTGTTGAATTGAAGTGAAATCTGATTGCTCTAGTGACGGTGTAATGCCTGCTCTGATTGGGTTTAAATCAACGTACATCATGCAAGATAATAATGCTTTTTCATCCAACAAAGCTTGAGACTTAAAACGTCCTTCCCAAAATGCACCTTTACATTGATCTTCTTTATTGGCTTTTCGTGCGATTTCTTCATTAAGACAACGCATAAACCAGCTAATACTGCCTAACCGTTGTTGCTATTCCGCCACTAACGTTGATAGCGCTTGTTGTTTCTCTGCTGCTATTTGACCCTCTTTTAAATATTCCACAGCAATAGGATGACCACTAAATAACTGTAACCAACGTGATATTACCTCTTCTGGCGTTAGCTTTTGTTGTTGTTCAATATCTATTTTAAGCACTAGGTGATAATGATTACTCATCACAGCATAAGCACAAATATCAATACAAAACACTGTCGCTAATTGTTTGATTTTATTTACTATCCATCCTCTACGGTGTTGGTAGTTTTTACCATTGTATGGGTCATCTCCACACAAATAAGCACGACGCACGCAGCGATTAATCACATGATAAAAAGGGGTGATTTGAGGCTCTATCAATTTCCGTCTTGAAATTGTCATTTCTTCCACCATAAGCAACATGAAGCTTAATTGTAGTCGCTCATTATTTATGTGAAGAATATGGCTGTCCATTTATATTTTTTCTCTGATGCTGTCGTTTTTGTTCAATCTTTGCAGTTTAAATATAAATATCATTCAGTTCATTAAGTAGCGAAATGTAATAAAACACCTTAGAAGTAACGAGATAATACAATGTTAGATATTCAAAAAATCGAATCAATAGCAACAATTGAGCAATTTAAAGAACACTATTTTGCACAAACAACAGCGCCTCTAGATGGTATGTGGCATTTTGGCTTTGTTCCAATGTCTCAACATTTTGGGTTTTATGAAAACAATTCACTTGTCGGTTACTGTTGCATCAATAGTGAAGGCTATTTATTACAATACTATCTATCGCCAGTTGCTAAAATTTCGCCATCAGAGCTATTTTTATCTATAACACAAAAAAATAATCATATTATAAGATCTATTACTGGAGCATTCGTGAGTACAGCAGAACCTCATTTTCTCTCGCTTTGTTTAGATAATGCTGCTTCTGTAATAGTACATTCTCTAATGTATTGTGGTACACAACATAAAGCCTTTCAAAGATCTTCAGATGTGACATTAACGATAGCAACAACAGAACAGCTTGATATATTTATCGATTTCGCAGTAATGGCAATTGGCGCGCCTAAAGAATGGTTGACCGGTTATTTTAAGGGGCTCATTTCACGTCAAGAACTGTTCGGTTACTGGAAAAATAACCAGCTAATTGCATCTGGAGAATGTAGAAAGTTTGATCAATACCAATCAGGTTACGCTGACTTAGGCATAATTGTACACTCGAATTTTAGAGGAAAAGGTATTGCAACAGAAGTTATACGTTCATTAGTTTCAATTGCTGAAAAGCAAAGTTTAATCCCTATCTGCTCAACAGAAATAGACAATATTGGCGCACAAAAAGCCATCTCTGCGGCGGGCTTGGTAACCAAACATCGAATTACTCAAATTCAGTTTAAATAACAGCCATACTAATGAACTTCATTTCAAAAAAAGATACTTATTTTATCAAAACATAAGTTCATCTATAGTGTAATTAATATTGTACTTATCTAAGAAAAATAATGTTGAATTGGATTATTCCTGCATCCGATGAATTAAATATGTTTATCGAGTGTTATTGGTTTATTGAAAAAACCGTAATATCAGATCGTGATAGTTTTCCTAAACTTAATCCAGATCCTTCTGCACACTTGATTCTTTCACCAGCATTAGATAAGTATTCTTACACCCATGAACAGCAAGTTTACTCGGGAATGGGATCTCATTTACTCAATCCCCATCAGCATACATTTGAGCTTGATCACTCAAAGCCCTTTACTCATATTGGAATTAAATTTCGACCAGGAGCACTCTACTCTTTTTCTCGACTTACGAGTGCTATAACATCGATAAATGTGGTTGAACCACTGGAGTTAACAAAATTAATCACAATCGATCAGGCTCTTATTAGTCATTTATTTGAGCTCGCAAGAAAACAACCCATCCATTGTATTAAAAAATTAGAGCACTATTTGCAAGCTTGGATTAAGGATGTACGTGATGATCAACATAGCCAGCTTGTTCGTCGCGTTTTTACTGAATTAGAAACAACACCCATTTCTGAATTAGCAGGAAAATTACACTGTTCACAACGAACAATAGAAAGAAGCTTTCGCCGTGTAACACACCTAACACTAAAGCAATATCAAGCAATGGCGAAACTAGAAGCAATGCTCGAGCATTTATATCAACGTAAAAGTAGTGGCATCAATTGGGCTGATCTTGCCGTTCAATTTGGCTTTAGTGATCAACCTCATCTTATCCGCTATCTAAAAAAACAGATTGGTCTTACTCCTCAAAAATATGCATTAAAACGAGGTCTGACTATTGATATTTATGGTGGCGTAAAAACCTAATATTTTAAGTCCAAAAGCAAAAAAGCCGCCATATAACGTGGCGGCTATCATCAATCAATATGAATTTTAGTTAAGCGGCATTTCGGTAGGCAGTTTACGTCCTGTCACTTGTTTCCAAACTTGATCTTTTGCACTACTACACACTTGCTGACCATTTACATCATGACAATTAGGGTTAGTTAACGTCTTACCCTGATATTCACCCGTTAGCGTCTTTAAATATGCAACCATAGCTTTAGTTTCTTGAGGGGTAAAATCAGTATTGCACTGATATTTCGCCATTGCACTAACCGCCTCAGATAATGTTGCAGCGCGACCACCAGAGAAATAAGGCCCTGTTATTGCAATATTGCGTAAGTTAGGTACTTTAAAGTAATGCATTTGCTTTTCATTATGAGTAACTAGATAACGACCTTGATCACCTTCAAGATGCTTACCTTTAATATTAGCAAAGAAACTACTGTAAACACCCATCTTCTCGTATGATTGCCCGCCCATACTTTGACCAACGTGACAAGTTTGACAACCTGTTTTTAGGAATAACTTAAAGCCTTCAATTTCTTCAGGCGTTAAGGCACTCAGGTTACCTTCTAGATATTGGTCAAAACGGCTATTAGGTGTGATCAGCGTTTTTTCATATTCAGCAATCGCATTTGTAATATTTGCACCAGTCATACCATCTTTATAAGAAGCATCAAATAATTTAACTAATTGAGGATCTTGTTTCAATTTAGCAATGATATTACCCCAATTTTTTGAACCCATTTCGACAGGGTTAAAAATAGGGCCTGCCGCTTGCGCCGCTAAATCTGCAGCACGACCATTCCAGAACTGACTCATATTAAATGCAGAATCATAAACTGTGGGTGCATTCATAGGATCATCAAGATTATTGATACCTAAACTGGTTGGTAAGTTATCTGTACCACCGGTGTGGATAGAGTGACAACTTGAACACGCATACTTATTATTAGCAGATAAGTGAATATTATTATAAAGCGATAACCCTAATGCAACTTTCGCTGGATCTGTTTTAAATACGGTATGAATTGGTTGAATCGCCAAATTCTTAAACTGTGGTGCTGCGGTTGGGTTTGGATAATATTGTTGACGTTGGTGTTTGATCCAATCTAACAACAACTGTCGATCAGCACTGCTGAGATATGCTGATGGCCAGTGTATCGCTAAATATTTAGGAATTGGCATTGAGTTATTGTTAAGAACAAACTCTAACTTAGCAAGAGCGACTTGATTTACAGCTTGATGTTGCTCAACGGCTTTGACTACGGGAGCAAGTTCAAACGATTGGTTAGCCTTATCAATATCAGCTTGCATTGTCTGCTTCACACCAGATACTTTAGCGTAAAACGGTAATGGGCTATTAAGTGTATGACAATCCGCACACCCTTTTTCAGCTAACAACCGCATTGCTTGCGCTGATAAATCATCAATATTATGTAATGATAAAGCATCTAAACGTTTATTGGCTAAGTTAACATCTTCTTTATGTACGGTGTACACAATTGCGCCGTAGCCAACAATACCTAATGCTATCGCACTCACAATTGCTTTTTTTATATATTTCTTATTATTCATGATATTACTCTGTTGAGAACTTCCTTCGGCAATATATACCTATACAGAATAATCAAGAATCTATAATTTATAAACAAACCAATATATTGATATAAATCAACATCATAAATAAAAACATTTTGTGGTATTAATAAAAGTTACACATCATAAAAATTCAAAAATAATACCTCTTTATTTTCAATTGAAAAACAGAGTGATATTTATACTACCAATCTAAAAAATAGATTAATTACGACATTATCAATCTATAAAACCTAAAGTATAAGCGGTTGTTTTTGATTCGATAAATAATAGTTATTTAAGCAATTTTGTTATTTATCCATTACGGGTAACAATAACTGAATAATTAAACCGTGCGGTTGTCGATTTTTAGCTGTCACAGTACCATTCATCACTGTCATGGCTTCCTTAACAATGGCCAAACCGAGCCCATACCCTCCAGATTGTTTATCGCGCGCGCCTTCAATACGAGTAAATGGGTCAAAAATCCTTTTAAGATGTTGTTGAGCAATACCGTGACCATCATCTTCAACACTTAGTTGTACAAATTGTTGTCCATTGACATCCACCAGCGCTGTAATAAGACTAATATGAGCATTTTCACCCGCATATTTCATCGCATTACCCAGTAAATTGCTAACAGCTCTTACTATTAAACGACTATCACCACGCACCAGTGGCATATTATTATCAATATTAACGGTAAATGTCTGTCGCGCACCTAATAACGCTTCAATATCTGGCACGGTCGTCAAACATAAACTCTCAACATCAATTGGAATCAATTGCGCATTATCGGTGGTATTTTGAAGTTGGTTAAATTCTAAAATTTCATTGACCAATTGATTCATCTCTTCAGCTTCACGTTCTAATCTATCTACAAGGTGTTGATGTTCCGATGCAACCCGCTTTCTCATTAAATGTAATGATAAATTATGACGAGCCAATGGAGTACGTAACTCATGTGAGACATCTCGAATAAGGCGACGTTGTCGTTCTGATAGCATCTGAATTTTTTCAGCCATTTCATCAAAATCAGCGGCAAGTGACTTAAATTCAACGGTGCTATCGCTCACTGTATTGGCGACCCTTACAGAAAAATCACCGCTCGCAAGGCTACGGCTCGCCTCTCGCAAAGTATTTAATGGACGCTGTAAATAACGAGCAATAAGAAATGAAAACATCAACAGAATTAATGTGGCAATCACGACCTGAATTAATCCAAAATAAAATGAAAAATATTTGGCAGGATGTAATTGAGATGGTAATTGCACCATCAGTTGATTGCCATTTTTTAAAGGGATCGCAAAAATAGGTTGGTTAACACGCGAATCTAAAATAGCATTAATTCCACGGGCATAACTCAGTTTAAAAGCAAAATGGGGGTGCATTTTTCTATCCCCCATTTCATGTTGATTCTTATCAAGAACAAATAAATAATAAGGCTGTTGCTTTTCCCATTGACCCAATTGTTGTTGATTACCAGTATCAATTAACTGCTGGGCTTGCTCTGCCATTACTCGTATATTTTGCTGTACTTTCATTGGTACGTGCAGCATGGTTTTAACCAAAGCAATTTCGGCTAAATTCTGTAGCAACAAAATTAATAATAAGCTAATGGTAAAATACGAAAAAAGCCGTACAACCAAACCATGTTGTTGATGCGGTTTATACCATTTTTTACGCTGGGAAAGGCTTTCCACTCGATGATCCTTTAATTAATGGTTAACACTTTCGGTATAACTGTACCCTCGACCACGTACGGTTTTAATATGCAGCTTAGACATTCCGGCTAATACAATCTTACGACGAATATTGCTGATATGCATATCGAGATTGCGGTCAAATGGGCTTAATTCTTTTTTAAGCACTTGTTTTTGTAATTCGGCCTTTGATACCACAATTCCGTCATGCTTGATCAAATAATCTAATAATTCCGCTTCAGTGCTCGTTAAGGGCAGACGTGACATTTCCAGCGCCATATTTTCTTCACCACAGCGAATAGTATGACGCTGACGTTCAAGTCCTACACGCCGTAAAATGGCACTAATACGCGTCAATAATTCAGGAACTTTAAAAGGTTTCGTAATAAAATGATCGGCTCCTGCTTGTAAACCATCAAGCATAGTTGCTTCATCACCTAATGCGGTTAACATCAAAATAGGGGTCGCAAAACGCTGACAAATACGACGCGCAACTTGCATACCATCAAGATTAGGTAACATCACATCCAGCAATACTAGATCAACGCCTTTATTTTGCAGATACTCAATCGCTGACTCACCACAATGAACACAACTAACATCATGACCTTCATCTTCTAACACTTCAGTGAGTAATTCACACAACTGTATATCATCATCAACAACTAATATTTTTGACACAATAAATTATCCAAAAGAAAACCTTCGGCATAGTAATATGCCTACCCTGTATATATCAACCATGTATCAACAATCACGTTATTCTCTACGACAAGCATCAGATCAATAAGTGATTGTTGACACAATTTCCTCCATATTAACGACAATGTATTAGTCGATATAGGTTATGGCACAGTCGATGATAGTGGCGTTAGTGCTTGGCACATTTCGGCTAATGTTTTTGCTTCACGCTGTGGTTGATACCAACTATTTAGGCCCATTTGTACCGTCATTACCGCTTCTTCTGGCGACATAGTGCCATTTAATACTCCCACACTGGTTTCCCATAATTGCAATTCAAAATCGGGTTTTCCGCGAGACAAAATTTGAGCTGAATTACGAATGGTAGAATCACAACTGTTACGCCATGTCATCATTTCATTGGCAATAGGATTTTTGACATCAAAAAAATGATTAGATAATGAGAAAAAACCAGGAATACCGTTTGTTAATAACTCAGCAAACTCGGCGGTTGTCATCCATTGTAGAAATGCGGTTGCTGCTACGTTTTGTTCTGATTTAGTATTTAACCCCATCCCCAAATCGGTATGATCACTGATATAACATTCATCTCCTTTGTTAACGACAGGAGGTGGAAAAACACCAAAATCGACACTGTTTGCAAAAGTAGAGATATCCCACGAACCTGTTGGATAAATCGCAGCTTGCCCCTTTTTAAACAACTCAATAGCTTCTGCATAACTGCGTTGCTGGTAGTTATTGCCCAGATATGGTGTCCAACTGGCTAAAGCGCGATAAGTGTTCAGATATGGGCTATCAGAAAAACGTGCTTGCGCCTGAATTAAGCCTAAACGTCCGTCTTCGCCCTGCCAATAATTAGGGCCTATATTCTGAAATCCCATTGTCGCCGCTTCCCACTTATCTTTAGTCCCTAAAGCGATGGGAATATAACGCTGACTTAATTTGATTTTCTCAAGTGCATGTTTAAATTCAGCAGTCGTTGTTGGCACTTGAAGTTTTAAGTCAGAAAAAATAGTTTTATTGTAAAAAAAACCATGAATAACCGAGGCCATAGGTAAGCAAAATGTTTGAGCACCGGAATCTGTTTGCCATGGGCCTAACGCAAAGCTGGGAAAATTCTCCATGCCCTGCATTTCAGTTATATCACTAAAATGCCCCTGCTTGAAAAGTGCCAGTGAGCCATCAAATGGGCGACAAGCAATAAGATCACCGGCAGTGCCTTGTGCGAGATCGCTATCTAACTGTTGATTAAATGTCGACGGATCAGCTGGCGATCGGTATATCACTTTAATATTAGGGTAATGCTGATTAAACGCTGGAATGATTGTTTTATCCCAAATAGCATTATCGTTACGCCAAGAATCAATAATAACCTGACCGCTAATTGATTGTGTATTCGCCAACACTAAACTTGGGATAAATAACACTGCACCGCATACCATTTTAATGACGCGATTAGAAGTTGAACGTGTACGTTTAACAATATGTGAGTTTTGCATAATTAGACCTTAAAACGTTCAATCAATTGGCGTTGTTGCGCTGCTAGTTGCGACAGTGCTTCACTACTTTGAGCTGATTCTCTCGCTTCGTTTTCTGCGTTATAAGCAACAGCCGCAATACCGTTAATATGCTCAGAAACATCTTGACTAACAGAAATTTGTTCTTCTGTCGCATGAGCAACCTGAATCGCCATATCTAAAATAAGATGCATACGATCAACGATTGTCTGTAAAGCAACATCTGTCGATCGGGCTTGCTCAACACATTGTTCAGTCTGTATTTGTGAGCGCGTCATAACTTGTGATACTTGCAATGCATTTTGCTGCAAATTGGTTATCATTCGTTGAATTTCTTCAGTTGATTGCTGAGTTCGATTGGCTAGTGCACGTACTTCATCAGCAACAACGGCAAAACCACGACCTTGTTCGCCCGCTCTTGCCGCCTCAATCGCAGCATTAAGTGCTAATAAATTAGTTTGTTCAGCAATGCTACGAATAACACCTAAAATACTGCCAATATTATTTGAAAATTCAGATAATTTTTGAGTAATAGCAACAGCCTCTGTCATTTCTACTGCAAGCTGTTCTGTAATCGTTCGACTCGTTAATACCAATTCTCGTCCTTGTTGTGCTGCTTGATTAACCTCATCCACTTCTGCCACCGTTTGCTCTGATGAACGTGAGATTTCTTTTGCGCTCACTTCCAACTCTGAAATCGCGGCCGCAACCTGATCTGTGCGTGATTTTTGGTCTTCAACTCGATTCATGGCTTTTTCGCTAGTCGTGGCAGTTTTGGCCGCTTCTGATACCAAATGTGCAGAGCCAACATGTATCTGAGCAAGAATATCTGCCATACTCACTGATAGTTGATCAATAGATCGAGATAACGCACCAAATTCACATCGAGAACGATAATTTGTACGTTGAGTCATATCTCCGTCTGTCATCTTCTTTAAAACTGAATTAATTCTAACCAACGGCGTATGAATACTTTTTGCGGTAGTAACAGCAATAACTGACGCAATAACAGCCGATATCAATGCCGCAATAACGATACTCAATGTTGCTTGATTTGCCGCTTCATCAGCCGCTTGTTGGCTCGCTTTAGCATTAGTTTGTGCATATTCCATATAAGAAGTTAATGCTTGCTGAGTCGCCGTTACCTGTTGATTTGATTTTTCATTTAATGAGGCTAATTGTGAGGCTAAGTTATGCTGCTTTGCCATTACCTCTAACATGCTATTCGCCCCTAATGTAAGCGCATAAACACGGTTTAAGTTTTTGCTATACCTTGCTTTAACATCTGATGCGATATCAATCCTTGCAATACCTTGAGTTGCCATCTCAATATCTTTTACGAGCACTGCAGACAAGATTTTAAGATCAGTTTGAGAATTTGCACGTCGAACATTTTTTAAATCACGACTAATACCACTGGAAATTAACTCAGCACGATTGCGTAATGAACGTTTATGACTGGCACTTTGAATAAGAAGATTAGCCGCTGATTGGTAAGTATCTTCAAGATGGATAAATTCGAGGTTTAATCGCTGGTGCTGGCGCTTAACGGCCAGCCATTGATTATAACGTTCAATAGCAATATTTGATGAAGCAAAAAAAGCATTGGCTGCCGATAATGCCGTCGTTAACTCAGTTTTAGCTCTTGAGTCAACCGCATAAAGCTGTGCTTGTTGTTCTAAAAATCTAAAATTATGCTCTGCTTTTTGAACATCTGCCTTTTTTAAAGCCAGCACATCAATATTCGTTGTTGTTTGATAGTCAATTACCTTCAATTGATTTTCTCGCAAACTTGCCAATAATTGACTTGCTGAAATAACCATAGGTGTAGAGACTTCAGTAACATGTTGTAACCGGCTATGGATTCTATCGGTATTGCCATAACTTATTCCACCAAGAATGAGAATAAGTACCAGCATTAAAGAAAAACCAGCAATAGTACGTTGAACAATTGAGAGTGACATACCTGACTCTATTGAAAAGGAATGAAGCCATTACCAATAACTGCATCAATAATGGATAGCCGCTCAATATAATTATTTCACCGCCTAAAATAAAAAAATATCCCTCATTTCAAAACACAGATCACACTATTTTGCTTCTAAATTCTTCTATGGTATAGGTTTTTTTATTGTATAAACCAAAATCCCATCAACAGATATATCGTTATCAGTAATAAAAACAAACGTTCAACATTTTACTTTAAATACTATTTTTCCTTAGTTTTAAATTTTAAAGATTAAACTTTATTTGAATACGAAATACATAAAACACGCTTTCTGTTTGATCATTGCACTAAATCAATAAATTTATAGTTATTAATGAAATTCAATTAACTATCTGTTGACTTTACCAGAGGCTGCACCAAATCTAGCTTTAGCGAATTTCCCACAGAGTTATGCACAGCTTCTGTGGATAAATACATTTTAGTGGATAAAATAATAAAACATTATATTATTAACTAAAAATATATTACAACAACCCATACCCAAACATAACGCATTGATATTATTATATAATAATAAAAAAACACAATATTGATAAATTTAATAGCTAAATAGATAAAACTTATTTTTACTTTATTTATTATTTAAAACGCTTTGGTTGTTAAAAAAATGTAAGTTATACATACGATTTGAACGACTTTTTCAAGCTAATAATAACCATAAAAGCATCTTTGTACTCTTTTGAGAAATGAGAGTCTGCACTATAAAAATTTAATATTGAAAAAAGCAATATATTGTTTAAATTATAAAAAAAATGGAAAGTAGCTAAAAAAGCCACTTTCCACATCAATAACGTCTCAATCTACAATTAGAACCTCATCAACACTCACTTGACTCGGTTACAATCCTCTGCTTACTTTCTTAAACGTCTAAAAAACGCACTTAAACAAAGTAATAATAAGCCTATAAAACCGAAACTACCGCCACCATCACTATCTTTGCCTATATTACAATTATTCGCTGAAATGCTATCATTGCACCCATCACCATCTGTGTCACCGCCACCTGTGTCACCGCCACCTGTGTCACCGCCGCCTGTGTCACCGCCACCTGTGTCACCGCCGCCTGTGTCACCACCATCTTGATCGCCGTATTTATCATTAAGAAAATCAGGAGGTGTTATAGGATATGTCGGCACTTTACTACTGTTTTCAACAATCCAATCAGTATAGTTTCCTACACGAGCATAGAAACCTGGTCTAGTCATTGAACCACAAACAGGATTACCAGCCGTACCGCCACTGACAATACCTACCTGTAACGGATTGCCCTCACTATCAATAACAAAAATAGGACCTCCGCTGTCACCATTACAAGCATCGGCACCAGTAAGATCGGCAATAACCACAGGAGGCAATGTACATAATTTAGTAATATTTGCTGGGCTATCAATAATTAAGCCCGGGTTATCATTAGACTCAATACGCTCATAACAAAGATTAATAGGGAAGAAACTCAACTTAGCCTGTTTAAGTGTTTTTGATGGCTTACTTCCCTCTATTGTCGTTGCTCCCCACCCTAAAACGGTAATATTTTCAGGACGATGGTCTGTAGGAATAGGATTATTGGCTTGTTCCCATTCTTGTTTTAACTGTTCCTCAATCAATTGTGTTTGCGATAAGGTCGATAATGCAACTTTACCTAAACCAACAAACTTACGATTTACCCGAATTAGAGCAACATCGTTATCCAATGCCGAACTAACAATCTCAGTGATCACTTGATCATTAACTGTTGTCTCTTTTATCACTGCTACTGGACTATAAGCGGGATGTATCACCACATGCGTAGCTGAAAATATATGTTTTTTTTGTGGATAGCTATTATTAAGTAACCCAGCAGTAATCGTAATATTAGACGGTGCTAATATTTCTGCGTTTTTATCACTTCCTGTTACCACGCAATGGGCTGCCGTTAATACCCACTGATCATTGATAATCGTCGCGCCACAAAAAGGGGTTTCTCCATCTTTATTATTGCGTAGTGATGCCATAAAATTTTCACTAACTGGAGTATTAGTATCAACATCATGACCACCAACAACGTAAGGTGAAACTATTGTATCTGATGATGCACATACTGACGTGCTTATACTTGCAGCAATCGCTAACATCAAAACACTGTATTTATACTGGAACATCCTTTTCCCTTAAACTTAATAGTAATCGCGATAGTTTACTCTTAACATGTTGTAGGCAAAGATCGAAACCAGCACAGTGCGATAAGCTTCATTTTTTAATGTAACTACTCAATATATTACTCATCTATTATATAAATGTTTGGCACTATCTTATAAATGCACTCCGTATCAACATTGTTAAATATGAAACAACAATTAACTAACTCAGTTAATAAAACAAAGCATGCTGGATATTAAACAGTCTGTTGTACTATAAATTTCGTGATCAGGGACATGTTTGCTTTTCTTCTGTACAATAGAACGGCATAATATTGGCACAATAAATCAATGGACAATTCCCATGACTATCGAACAAGCATTAAAAACGCGTAGTGAATCAAAATGTGAGCTATGTTCTTCTGAAAACAATCTAGCGGTATACGCTGTTCCTGCTTCTGAAGACAAGAGCGCGGGTTGCTGTGTACTACTTTGTGATACTTGCCGTGGTCAGCTTGAGAATCCAGAAACGACTGACGAAAACCATTGGCGTTGTCTAAACGACACCATGTGGAGCCAGGTTCCTGCTGTTCAAGTTATGGTATATCGCCAGCTTAAGCGTCTTTCAACTAAAACTGATTGGGCAATGGATCTCGTTGACATGATGTACTTAGAAGATGACGTTAAAGAATGGGCTGAAAAAGGTCTTGTTGAAGAAGAACAAGCTTCAATCCCTACTCGTGATGCTAACGGTGCAATCCTTCAAGCTGGTGATAGCGTAACTATCATTAAAGATCTACCAGTTAAAGGTTCAAGCATGGTTATCAAGCGTGGTACGCCAGTACGTAACATCAGCTTGACTGATAACCCACTTCACATCCAAGGTCGTGCTGACGGTGTGCAAATGGTGATCATCTCAGCTTACACTAAGAAGTAATTCTTACTGTATTTGAGAATAAAGAAAGCCCCTGTTGATATTATCAGCAGGGGCTTTCTTGTATAACATCGGTGGTTTTATTTTTCTATTGCAATGATTTGACCACAACAGTATTGGCTAATTTATCATGCCAACTTTGCTTCTTTTTATCCCAACCAACCCACATTAAGCCAAGTCCGAAAGGAATGGTCGACACAAAATAGCCTAAGTAACGTATCACCGATTGTTTCACACTGGGTTTGTTACCAGTGTTAGCATCAACTATTTGCGCTTTAATGACCATTTTCCCTGGTGTAGCTGATTTATAAATCCAAAATAAAATCACCCCCACAAAGGGTAATAAATAATTGATCATTATATCCATCGGTCC
Source organism: Photobacterium sp. S4TG1 (assembly GCF_036040035.1). NCBI lineage: Bacteria > Pseudomonadati > Pseudomonadota > Gammaproteobacteria > Vibrionales > Vibrionaceae > Photobacterium > Photobacterium sp. S4TG1. The sequence continues at coordinate 57,247 of NZ_JAYXUH010000010.1, read as the reverse complement.
CACAGCAAAACTATCGCTAGATGGGTGCATTTCACCATACGCGAGATACATAAATGGCGCTGTAATCAAAGTGACAATGGCAGTATCAACCAAGCTGGCTAATACTCGAGGCCAAAATCCGACATACGTTATTGTTATTTGCTCATTCATATCGAGATAACTTTCTATTTATAATAAAGTTAATTAACCGTTTACCGATTTTTCCATAAGGTGCATAGAGATATTTAGTTGAACTTATCACTGCTTGATGCATTACGGGACGCATTTTTGATAACCGTTCAAACCCTTCTCGACCGTGATAATGTCCCATACCGCTATGCCCAATGCCACCAAAAGGTAAATCATCCTGCGCGACATGTAACATAACATCATTGATTGCAACCCCGCCAGAACGCGTATGGTTTAATACTTGTTGCTGTACCGCTTTATCATTACTGAATAGATACAGCGCTAATGGTCGCTCGCGTGTATTAATATAATCCAATGCTTGTTGAAGTGTTTGATAAGTCACTATTGGTAATAATGGCCCAAAGATTTCACGCTGCATAGCTATCATTGTCTCTGTTGGTTGGCAAATAAGCTGTAATGGAAATTTACGTAGTTGTGGATTTGGCTCTGACTGAGGGATCAAATTAATGACCTTTGCGCCCTGTTCGATGGCATCTTTGGTGGTATCACATAAACGATAAAAAGAAGTATCATCAATAATCGAGGTATAATCAGGATGCTGAATATCACTAAATCGCTGTGCCATAATCGCTTGAGCTTGACGAATTACCTCACCTTCTAATGCTTGTGGGATCAACATATAATCAGGAGCAACACAGGTTTGACCGCTGTTATAAACCTTACCACCCAGAATACGAGATAATGCTATCTTCACATCATAATCATCGGTCAAAATAACTGGTGATTTACCGCCAAGTTCTAACGTCACAGGTACTAAATTGGTTGCCGCAGCAGCCATAACGGCCTTACCTGTCGTAGTTGAACCCGTAAAAATAAGGTGATCGAATTTTAATTGTGAAAAAGCAATCCCTGTTTGCCCTTCTTCAGCAACAATACAAATCTGTTCTTCATTAAATTCACCTACAAACAATTGTTGTAATAGTTGGCATAGATGTTGAGAATTTTCTGACATTTTAACCATGACTCGATTACCTGCAGCAATTGCAGCAACCATCGGTGCGATAGTCAAAAAAAGCGGATAATTCCAAGGTACAATAATGCCAACAACTCCCAATGGTTGTGGAATCACACTATTTTTTGCGGGCTTAAACCATAAAGAAGTTTGTCGACGCTGAGGCTTCATCCACATCTTTACATGTTTAATTGCATCGTTTATCGATTCTAAAGACGTAAATATTTCTAATAATGCGGTTTCACTTGCAGAGCGGCACCCAAAATCAGCTGCAATAGCTTGGCAAATTTGTACCTGATACTGAGTTATCAATTGCTTTAATGCTTTTAAAGCAACAATACGCTCTTCTACTGTCGGCATCGGTTGCTGCATAAAAGCATCATATTGACGCTGACGATATTGCTCAAGTCTGCTTGCTATCAACAAATCGCTCATAATATTCCTCTATAATATTCGCTACATAATACATCTAGCTGTAGTGAATTATGAAAATAAGCATGTGCAAATAGTAGTATCACTATCTTTAATAACAATACAGTTGAATACGTTAAATTTATCAATTATCAAGATTTGCACTAAACTTACCCCATTAAGGACGGAATTTTTCGGAGGGATAAAATGACGCGACCAATACTGTACACGCTACGTCAATGCCCCTATGCTATTCGAGCACGTTTAGGCCTGCGACTTGCCGAGCAAGAAATAGACATACGTGATATATCACTCACAGATAAGCCCGCTGAGATGCTTAGCATTACGCCAAAAGGGACCGTTCCGCTATTAGTCTTAAGTAATGGTGATTATATTGATGAAAGCTTATCAATTATGGTGTGGGCTTTAAATCAGCACGATCCGCACAATTTATTATTAGCCGATAGTACGCATTTATTCACTGATATGATCAATCTTATAGCACGTAATGATTGTAAATATATTGCTGCATTAGAACATTACAAAGCAAATGTTCGTTACCATAATCCAGATGGTGCGCTTTACCGTCATTTATGCCAATCTTTTCTCGATGATCTTGAGTTACGATTAAATAAACACCGCTTCTTTATGTGCGATCACCCAAGTTTAGCTGACTACGCTATCTTGCCCTTTATTCGTCAATTTTCTCATGTTGAACGACAATGGTTTCGCCACGCCCCCTACCCTAAATTAAAAGCTTGGCTAGAGCAGCATTATCAAGATCCTATTTTTTCGCGAGTAATGAAAAAGAAACCATTGTGGCAATCAGAACCATCCACATCTTCATCACCTTATGAAACGGCATAACTTTATTCTCATGTACCATTGGTCTAAATCACCCAGACAATATTGCACTGTCTGGGTGATAACAATTATTTATTACGACTTGCCAGGTACTCATCTTGAAGCATGTACATCCGTTTTACGTCAGTGTACTGCCCATTAATAAAGATTTCTTTTACTAGATGACCTTCTTCAATAAAACCACATTCTTCGTATAAATATATAGCTTTTTCATTTGCTGTAGCTACATGTAAATACACTTTATGAAGATTTAAGATTGTAAAAGCATAATTTAATGCTCGATTAATTAATGCGCGTGCATAACCACAGCCTTGAAAATCAGGAGCAATGATGATCTGAAACTCAGCACTGCGGTGAATGCTATTAATTTCAACTAATTCAACCAGCCCAATTGACTCTTTATCATTATTTTCTGCAATAAAACGTCGCTCAGTACTATCGTGAATATGCTTGCGATATAACTCTTCCAGCTCATAAAACGACTCATACGGCTCTTCAAACCAATAAGACATGATGGCACGGTTATTGTTTAGCTGATGAATAAAACGTAAATCAGTTTGTTCTAAGGCGCGAAGGCGAATTTCATTATTCATTATGGTTATCCATTTCCTAAAAATCACTATTCTAGAATAATATACAGATCAACTTATTAAGGACTAGAAAATATCACTAAAACGTAAAAATAAAAGGTAAATAATGTAAAATTTTACATCTAAATACTCAAGTCACTGTCAATTGCTCATTCTGCGTTCTAATAAGTCAATGAATCGTCTTACCTTTGCTGATAAATGTTTTCGACTTGGATAAACAACATACACATTCACCAATGTCTTATCAAACTCAGGTAATAATATTGTTAACTCACCACGTTGTAGTTGTGACTCGATATAAAAGGCTGGCACGTGACAAATACCCATGCCATCTACCGCCATTGCAACTGTCATTGGCGTATTGTTACATCGTAACTTTGGCTGAACATCAACATTAAAAAGTTTCTCTTCTGCATCGGTATATTGCCAACGATTGGCCTGTTTTAAGTTACTGTAGCAAAGACAATGATGTTGATGTAATTCAGATGGGTGTGTTGGCATGCCATAGTGTCGAAGATATTCAGGCGATGCCACAGTATGTATTTTACAACTAAAAAGGCGTTTACAAATTAAACTCGATTCCGCTAACATCGCTGACGCACGAATCGCAAGATCATACCCATCAGCAACAACATCTACTGTTTTATCACTCAGATCTATATCTAGCTGCATTTCTGGATACAGCGTTAAAAACTCACTAAATACCTGTTGTAAATATTGAGACCCTAACCATACAGGGCAGCTTATTTTAAGTGTTCCTTTAGGGTTTACGCTATTTTGTGACATCAAACCAAGCGCTTGTTCAGCATCCATGATCAATTGCGAACATTCTTGATAATAGACCTCACCTTCAGGTGTTAAAGCAACAGATCGGGTCGTACGATTGAGTAACCGAACCCCTAAACGAGCCTCAAGCTTATTAATCTCTTTACTTATATAAGAATTAGAGTGGCCTAAAGCCTCAGCAGCCGCGGCAAAACCGCCACTTTTAATAACTTGAACAAAAACCACAATACCATCAAATAATTTATTATTAGTCATATGGAAACAGTTAAAACACTTTTATGCTATTAATTATATTTAGCTACTAATATACACTTAATTCACGCAATTAGGGATTTATTACCTAACCTTATTATTGATAACAACGTAATGTACGTTGCAAGGAACTCAAATGAAATTACTAACCTTAGCTGCAAGTAACAGTCGTCAATCAATCAATAAACATCTCGCAACGTATGCCGCATCATTAGTGCCTGGGGCTGATGTAGACATTTTAGATATTAATGATTTTGAAATGCCGCTTTATAGTATTGATCGCGAAACAGAAACAGGTATTCCAACACTAGCTCAAGCGTTCTTAAATCGTATTGCTCAAGCTGATGCCATAATTATATCGTATGCAGAACATAACGGTTCATATACTGCCGCATATAAAAACCTATTTGATTGGGCATCACGCATTGATCCTAAAGTATATCAAAATAAACCAATGCTATTATTAGCCACATCACCGGGTCCTGGTGGCGCTAACACTGTATTAACAACTGCAGTTAACTCAGCACCTTACTTTGCAGGAATTGTAAAAGCATCACTCTCTATTCCTAGTTTTTATAATAATTTTGATCTGACTATCAACAAAATCACTAACATTGAATTAGATGCCGCATTAACAACTGCAGCGCATAGCTTAACCAATCATAAATAACATTTAATAATATTTTGATCTTAGTTCCAGAGTTATTAATTTCCTCATACCATGTACGTATTAATTGCAAGGAAGTGCAATAGCGATCACTATTATTAACAAATTCATCAGTATACTGCACATTCTCCATTGAACAGCGTGTTGCTAAATTACTGAGATTATTTATGAAATTAATTAAACGTCTTGCTGCGATTGCCATTACTTCAGCATTATTAACTGGGTGTAATAGTCATAATACCAATGACATTGCACCTATTGCCAATAATGTTACTGTCGCAACTTTTAATCTTTCGTTTGATCGTAATAGTTTTGAACAACTGGTTGATGAAATGCAAACATCACCAGCAGAACAACAAATATTAATCGATGGTTTTAACGCCAAGACGCTAAATAGTGCTCAAACAAACAAAGCACTAAAAATTATTCAAATTCGTAATGTCGCGGCGATTATTCAAACACAACGCCCGAATATTATTTTATTAGCTGAATTTAATAATGATGGAACGGGTGAAAATACAGCGGCATTGACTGGCTTCCAAAATAATTATTTATCCATTGGACAAAGCCCTAACAGCATCACTGGTGGCGATACATTAGATCCTATTCAATACCCTTTCTTTGAAAGCTACGCCACTAATACCGGTTTAATGAGTAGCTTAGACCTTAATAATGATGGCAAAGTAAATTCGGGGCCTAATGATGCTTGGGGATTTGGCGTCTATCACGGCCAATACGGCTTCGCATTAATGTCTCAATATAAAATTGATACAGCAAAGACGCGTACATTCCAAACCTTTAAATGGAAAGATCTACCTTCAGCTGAAAACCCAATAATCACCAATTGTAATGATGCTAAAAATCCCATTCCTGAAGGCATGGCATGTGGTGATAAATGGTATAGCGCAGATGAATGGCAGCAACTACGCTTATCATCAAAAAATCATGTCGATGCACCAATTATTATTCCGACCGCAGAAGGGGAACAAACGCTTCATATTTTAATGTCACATCCAACACCACCCGTTTTTGATACCGTGACTCAAAATAATAAAATGAAGAACCGTGATGAAATTCAATTCTGGAATAACTACATCACAAATGGCGACTTCATTTATGATGATAACGGCACAAATGGTGGCCTTGCTGAAAATGAGAAATTTGTGATTGTTGGCGATTTAAATGCTGATCCCTATGCTGGTGATGGCTATCGTCAAACTATTGAAAGCTTATTAATGCACCATCGTGTTAACCAAAATGCAAGTGACGGCGCATTAACACCAACAAGTTTAGGCGCTGAAAGTTGCTATAGTGATAAAGAATGTCGTCAAGATAATCCTTATCCTAGTCGGTTAACCAGTAATTTTGGCTTACAAGTCGATCATGCAATTCCATCTAATAACCTTACTATTACAGATTCTGGCGTATATTGGCCAGCGCATGGTGAACAAGGCCGCGTACTTGTGAATGACGAGCGAATTGGTAAAACAGGCAAAGGAAAAGATGTTTCTTCTGATCACCGCATGGTATGGATAAAAGCCGCATTATAAACCAGTTAATATTGATATCTTAAATAATGTACTTAAAACGCTTAATCATTAGGTTAAGCGTTTTTTATTTAAAACAAACGTTGTTGAGGATGATGATCTGCTGTAAGAGACTCAATAGAAGTCACTTCCTCAAAATGAGTAATCCACGCCATATTGCTACGTGGAAACTCTTTAACAATAGATTTTTTTAATTGCTTTAGTAAGCTTGTGCTATTTAGCATTAATATTTGTGAATCAAAACCAAATTGCTTAAACACAAAATATTCCGCATCTTGCTTTAATACCACGATGCCGCGATCTTTTTTAAACGTTCTCGCTTCTATCGCCTCACCAGCAACCATAATAGATAATGTCCGTTGAAAAGTATGAAATAAATTAGATATATGAACTTTAGCCATGATGAACGTCATTTTACGAATAATATCGATATATAATAGAATGTTACTATCAATATACTCTATTCAATTATAATTAATACGAATGTAAATAAGTTTGACACTACACTCATTTAACGTCTATTCACCATAGTTATCACTATGCATTCCAGTTGTTATCACTAATCAGCAACGATATAATTTATAGAATATTTTCTTACGAGATACATCGACCATGTCACGCTTTAGCCAACTTTTTCACTCGCACTGGAAACTTATTAGCCTATTGATTCTTGTACTGATAACAGTCTTATCTTTAACACCTCAAGCAGAGTTACCCGTAGTCTCAGGAACAGATAAAACCCATCACTTTATCGCTTATGCAACGTTAATGTTTGCAGTCGCTTTTGTTAAACCAATACAATGGCAATGGATCGCTGTATTTTTCTTTTGTTGGAGTGGTGCCATTGAGTTAATTCAACCTTACGTTAACCGTTATGGTGAATGGCTTGACCTTGCAGCAAATACTGGCGGGTTGATTTGTGGTTTCATTATCGCGAGAATTATTGCGTTTATTTGTAAGAAAACAAATTAATCATTTATATCTAGAAAACTTTCTATATTCCCTGACTCGCCGATGACAAAATCAGGATCGTTTACGTCTATTTTACCTAAAACGGCATATCTAGCCTATTATGATACTTCTTTTAAACTATTCTAAAATAATAAAAGCCGTACTATATAGGCTGATAATGCAGCATATATTATGTGTCAATTATATTTAGAGCTAAATATAAGATTACTATTTTCAATAGTTAGACTGATCATAATTAACAAAATCAATGAAAAAACATTTTTAATCAAATGGTTATCGGTATCGCGTGATTTCTATAAAAAAAGCCATAAACAATGCATATGATTCACTAGCTTGAATTACCTAAAAAATGCGAGCAATATCCGAAAAATTATCTCTAACTGGAATTTGATGTTTCTATGTATATCGTCATAACACAAAATGACATAAGAACAAGGACGCTCAGATAGCATAGTAATGGCTAATTTGTTAACTTAATGTTTTTACAATCAACAACAAAACAAATAAAGCATTACACTAAAGTAATGTGGGGAAAGAAAATGAATCCTGAAGACAAACAGTTTGCTGTTATTGGCCTTGGCCGCTTTGGTATGTCTCTGTGTGAAGAGCTTAGCGAACGAGGAGCACAAGTACTGGCTATTGATATTAATGAGACATGTGTTCGTAAGGCTGCTGATATTGCAACGCAAGCCGTTGTTGCTGACTGTTCAAATGAAGCAACCATTGCTGAACTTAAACTTGATGATTATGACTTAGTCATGGTTGCTATTGGTGATGACATCAATGCCAATATATTAACGACCCTATTACTTAAAGATGCCGGTGTAAAAACAGTTTGGGTCAAAGCCAAAGATGCCCCACATTGTAAAATCCTTTCAAAAATTGGCGCTGATAAGATCATAAGACCTGAACTTGATATGGGTATTCGTATTGCACGTAACATGCTCGATAAACGTGTATTTGAATTTTCAGAGCTAGGTAGCGGTATTTCATTAGCTGAAGTTGTTGTTACCGCTCGAAATATGGGCAAGCCTATATCTAAGCACCCTTGTGCTGGTAGCGATGCGACACAAGTATTAGCACTTAAGCGTGGTCCAGAAGTACGTAAGGCTCCTGATATGGATATGGAAATGCAAGTTGGTGACATCCTTATTATTACAGGCCCTGAAGATGTATTATCAGAAACATTAAGAAAGTTATGAGTTTTATCCCTAATCGGACAATGTATGTCCCAATAAAAACCAATAAGCGCGATAAACGGTGGTCAGAACCCAAAATTATCATCTTTAGTTTTTTGGCTATTTTGATCCCTGGCGCAATTTTATTAACATTACCCGTCTTTTCTGTATCAGGACTCAGTTTTGTTGATGCTCTGTTCACCGCAACATCTGCTATTAGTGTAACGGGATTAGGCGTTGTCGATACTGGTACTCACTTTTCAACCAGCGGAAAAGTGTTATTAATGATCTTAATGCAGATTGGTGGTCTTGGACAAATGACCTTATCTGCTGTTTTGTTATATATGTTTGGCTTACGCGTTAGCTTACGCCAACAATCGCTAACAAAAGAGCAACTCGGGCAAGAAAAATTCATCAATATTCGTTTACTCGTTAAGCACATTATTATCTTTGTTATTGTCTGTGAATTGATTGGTACTTTTTTTCTATCACTACGCTGGGTACCAATGATGGGATGGGATAAAGGGCTTTTTACTGCCGTTTTCCATTCTATTTCAGCGTTTAATAACGCCGGTTTCTCACTATTTTCAGATAACTTAACTCAATATGTTGATGATCCATTGGTAATCATTACTGTTGCGATGTTATTTATCTTAGGTGGTTTAGGCTTTACTGTTATTTCAGATTTACAACGTAATTTACATCGTGGTTTCCATTTTTTATCACTGCATTCAAAAATAATGATTATTGCAACACCCATATTATTATTGTCAGGTACGGTGATGATTTGGTTACTTGAACACGATAATATGCAAACACTTGGAAGCTTGAATACCTCTGGGCAATGGCTAGCTGCATTCTTTCAATCAGCAACCGTTCGTACTGCTGGCTTTAATAGCGTCAATATTGGTGCGTTTACAGAGCCTGGTTTATTAGTGCTGATGTTATTAATGCTGATTGGTGCCGGTCCGACATCAACAGGTGGTGGTATTAAAGTCTCGACCTTTGTTGTGGCTATTTTGGCTACATGGTCATTCTTAAAGCAGCGTGATCGTGTTGTACTTTTTAAACGTACAATATCAAATCAAACGGTAACAAAATCATTAGCTATTATTGTCGTCAGTGGCATTGTACTGTTGATTGCGATGTTTGCTTTAATGCTGACAGAAAAAGCGCCGTTCTATGAGGTGATGTTTGAAACTATTTCAGCCTTTGCAACGGTGGGTGTAACTGCGGGTTTAACAGCAACACTGTCTGAACCAGGTAAATATATTATTATTATTGTAATGATTATTGGTCGTTTAGGTCCACTAACACTGGCTTATATGTTAGCTCGTCCAAAGCCAACATTATTACGTTATCCTGAAGATAATGTTGCTGCTGGTTAATAGCAATATAAAGCAGTAACGTAATATCTCCAGCTATACTCAATAAAAAGGCGTGTTTCCTAATCAAAGAAACACGCCTTTTTATTTACCTATGAGATCGCTAGCGAGGAATATTTGTGGCTAAATGATCATCAAAGCCAGCGGCAACTAAATTCTCATAAGCTTGCCATACCACCGCTGGAATATCTTGCTCTGTTGAAAAACCCAATTCAGGATAATAACGGATTCGTTGTAAATCCCCAACCATCACATTAATCATATCACCGTAGCTAATCACATCATTTGCATACTCATCAAATGTTAATCGCGGTGATGTCACTTGTGCGGTTTTGGTTGGCCATAACTTTTCAAATGTAGCTAAAGTTCGGCGTTCCATAAATGGTTTTTGAACTAAGATAAATCGTTGAGGATCAAGGTCTTGATTGATAAGTAGCTCACGCGTTTTTATTATATTATCCCCAGTATTCGTTGCTAAAGGTTCAATATAAATACAGTCATTTGGCACTCCCAATTCACGAGCAATATTCGCAAAATACTCAGCTTCAGAACATGGAAATAACCCCTGAGTGATCTCACCGACATTACCAGAGAAGACAATATAAGGTGCATAGCCTTTTAAAAATAGGTGAGCTGCATATTCTGCAACCCTAGTATCATTACTGCACAATACAAACAAGCAATCACTTTTTACTAATGGCTGCTGCAATAAATGATAATCCCAAATAATTTTAGCTGAACGATAAATTCCTACGGACATAATCAATCCCTTTGTATCAATACATTACATTTAAAACATAGGCGATTAAAATAACTAGCCTTGATAATAAAATATAACGTTAAAGATTTTCTTTCAATAACGAAAAATTAAATAATAATTTGCGAATTGCTAATATGCAAAATATTAATCTCATAATAAGTCGTATTTTAATATCCTAAACACCAATATATGTTACATCAACAATCATGGTATTTATACCATCATACAAATACCATAAGACTATCGTAGCATAAAAAAAGTGGAGCAAGCTTACACTTACTCCACTCAGTTAATTATTACTCCATATATAGCTGAAGTAATTAACGCTGCCACCATTCAGGAAGAATCGCAATGCTGGTTCCATGTTGGTCACTTAACCACGCTTGCTCACTTTCAATAGTTAATTGCAGTTGCATTGAACGCTCAACCAATGTCTCTAAGCTTTTTAGTTCTTCATCACGTATAAAGACAACAGATACATTGCTCAATGCATTAATCTTAGCTTTATTCGCCTGCCACCATACAGGAGCAGCATGATCGCCATAAGCGTAAACAATCACTTTCTTAGCGCGATGTGATGCTTTACGAATACGTTTTTCATCTGGTAAACCTAACTCGACCCACAATTCAATTTCATCAACTAAATTTTTAGTCCATAAATCAGGTTCTTCTGCAGAACTTACACCTTTAGTAAATTGTAATTCTGGATCTGCATTTAATCCCCAAGCAAGCACTCGTAGCATGAAGCGTTGTAATGTTTCAGATGGATGGCAAGCAATAGTATGCTGACCATCGAGGTAAACATGGCGATCCATGTCTGCTACGTTCATGTTTACTTTATATATAGTGGCACTGATCGCCATGGGTAACCCTTCAAAATGATAACTAAACAACAAGTGCAAATAACAGCGTATATGCTTATTACCTACACAAAATATACATATTATTTTAATCTGAAAACAAGCTATATAACGATATATCTTGTTGAATAAGATTTTCTTTCTGTGCTTTTGTTAGTCGTTTCTTAATAAAATATTCAAACCGCATTGCGTCACGTTTACAATTCACTTGTTGTGACCACGCCAATGTTAGAGGGCCTTTACCTTTTAGGTATTTAGCCCCTTTTTTACTATATTGGTGTTCTTCAAACCGACGACAAACATCAATCGTGACACCACAATAAAGCATTCCTTTGTGAGTTCGAATAAGATAAACAAACCAAGGTGTGGATGACATAATAACAGGCCTAAAAACACACAGGCCCAACATATAATGTTGAGCCTATATAAACGATAAAACGACAGTAAAACTGGCGAGACAATCTACCAGTATTCTTAGAAAATAGAAACTACTCTGTTAATGACTCTAACATTGATTGCAATTCAACGAGTTGTTGCTTTAATTGTTCAACCTCGCATTCTAATGCAATAATTCGCTCTTCACTAATAGCGGTACTTGCAACAACTGATTTAGCTGGAGTGTAATTATCGATATCAATATCACCACTGAGTAAGTGCATGTAACGGCAATCACGTTTACCTGATTCTTTTGGTAACTTAATAATATAAGGTCCCTTATCCGCTGATGCTAACTGTTCAAGTACCACTTCAGCTTCTTGGGTATCGGCAAAATCACATAATCGGTTAGTCCGAGTACGAATTTCACCAGCACTCTGAGGACCACGTAGTAGCAGTACAATCATGGCTGCCAGTTCTTGCTTGGTAAATTGTAATGAACCAAATTCAGTATTACAAAAACGATGCTGAAACTTAGAGACACGACTACCAAAGCTGGATACATCGCTCACCATACGTTTTTCTTTCAGTTCTTCAACCGTATCAAGTACCGTTGCTTCATCGAGTGCCATTACAGGCTCACGACTTGATTTTTGATTACATGCTGTCGTCAACGCATTAAGCGTTAATGGGTATTGATCTGGAGTAGTAATTTCTTTCTCAAGTAAACAACCAATCACTCGAGCCTGTTGTTCTGTTAATTGCATATCCATGATCATCCTATTCATCTCACTCAATGGCTTTTTCATAAACGTAAGATCTCGACACTCATCTCTGAAAAGCCATTACTACAATACAGTGTCAAAATACTCTTAGAAGATTAGCACATTTATCTTTACCAGCAAGTAGTTAGGTTCTCAAAATACACTTCTTTTAACCACAGCAAAGTAAAAGTTAGTTTTCATTATGACTCACTAAAGAATGAGGATATTCAGCAGTAACAAATTGATCGCGTCCATTTTCTTTTGCTTGGTATAACAAAGTATCAACGGCTTGATATAAATGTTCAACTAATTCCAACCCTGTAGGTACCCAAGAAATAGCACCTTGACTGACCGTTAGCTGATCACTAATTAATGAATTAGCGTGCGGTATCGCCAATTTTTTAATTGCATCCTTTAGCCGCTGACATTCTTTAATCGCTTGCTTCTCATCACAATTACAAATCAATATAATAAATTCTTCGCCGCCATATCGACCACAAATTTCCCCCGCTCTATTAAATGTTTTTTTCAAATTTGATGACAATAATTTGAGACAATTATCCCCTTCAATATGCCCTTGATAATCATTAAAAAGCTTAAAGAAATCAACATCTAGCAAAATAATAGTCAGAGGTAAATTATTCCGACCATGTAATGAAATAAATTCGGTTAACTTTTGATCAAGATAACGACGATTAGCCAATTTCGTCAATGGATCTTTATTCGCTTGTTCTAACAATAATTTATTTACTTTTTGTAGCTGCGACGTTGTATGTTCTAACCGTTGCCGCATTACTGCTATACGACTCATAGCTTGCATTTTAGCCGCTAATATAATTGGATTTACGGGTTTAACTAGATAATCGTCCCCACCAACATCAATAGCTTTTGCAATAACATGAGGGTCATCGATGCCACTTAAAAAAATGACCGGTACCCACTCTGGATACTGAAGCCGAATGGTATGTACTAAATCAATACCATTTTGTTCTGGCATCTCAATATCAATTAATAACAAATCAGGCTGAAATTCTGTGTAACACTTCAGCAGTTCAGCTGCTGATGATACTGACTTAACATGATGACCTAGGTTTGTTAGACATGCCGTTAAATATAATCGCTCACTGGCGACATCATCGGCAATTAAAATCCGCATCACTCCCATATTAAATCCTTTACGATTGCAACCATATAATATAAAACTTATTGCATTCTTCATGCCATATGTTCTATTTATAAAAAAAAAACTTAACAGCGTGATTACACCATGACTATTCACTAAAATAAATTTTATTATGACTTTTATAATCATATATTGACATTTATCAGTAGGAATATAGGATTCCTCCTCACAAAACACAATGCGTTAGGAAAAACTATGTCTGAAATTAATAACAACGAAGAGCAAATCATCGATGAGACAGTATATACATTAGATGACTGTTCTCCAGAACTTCGCCAAGTCGTGACATTTGAAGAAGTGCCAGCAGAGTTGATTGATATGCTTGTAAACGTTTATAAGGTATCAGAACCTACATCACGTGAAGCATGGAATGCATTACCAGCAAGCGCACAAAATGTTTTGGATAATTTTGAACAATTCCATTCTCTAGTTGCATTAAGTCAAAGCTACTCTGGCGTTGATTTTCTAGGTGAGATGCAAGACACTAAATTCCCAGAAGACATGAGTGCAGACGACCAAGCTGAATACAAAGCATCAATGCTTGATAAAGTATTAGCTAACTGCGTGAAAGACATGTGTAAACAATTGAAAAAAGCACGTCGTAACCCACCAATGAAGCGTGAGTTTACTGAGATTTTTCAAAAATAATCCTCATTTCCACGAAAAATAAGACGAAAAGAAAGAGTGTTTTGCTCTTTCTTTCTTTTAATTACTGGCGTCATTTATTTATAGATACTCATAATTAACATTAGCAACTGTCAAAATTACGTCATATATATCTGTTTATTGATAAAAAACAACCTCTGATAACATAAGGAGTACTCATTAGGCATATTCCTGTTCATTGCTAATTTATAATTATATTATTGATTGATTATATTTTATTTATCAGTTAAATAACTATAGATAATAATGTTCACTATAACTATAGTTAATATCATTAACATGATGACAATCATTAAATATGACTTTTAACACCTATAAGTTATATTACGCACTTTTATGATAGAATGAATAAAAATAAAAAACATTGAGGTTTATAGATGGCAAATACTGAGCAAATAAGATTTAGGACAAAAGTATGCTTTATAGCAAGTCAAGGTGTACTTAAAACGTCTGAATCTACGCTCAAGCTAAATTTGTCAGAACAATATATCTTAAGCCACCTTATTGAGAATCACAGCACACCTATCACTAAAGATGATCTATTAAAGGTAGGTTGGCCCGACCGTATTGTTACAGAAGCTTCGCTATTTCAAGTTATTCGAGCATTAAGAGTCAAACTTAATGAAAAGAATAAAGGTGATGTTATTGAAACATTACCTCGAGTAGGCTATCAAATTCGTGAATTTACACGTGAAGAAATTGATCTTAATGAACAAAAAGCAAGTAGTATTATTGAAAAAATTAATAAAAAAGTCATTATTTCTTTAGGTATTATTGCTGCAACTCTATTTAGTAGCTGTGCATGGTATATGGCTCCTTCTACAATAAAGCCGACTAATTTTTTAATTGAACATGAAAATATTGGTTCAAATAATATTACCTTTATTACTAAAAATTTAGAGCAGCAAGTGGATTTAAGAAACAAGGCTAAAACTATTTTTTCACCGCAATTAGATAAAAATCAAAAAATATATTTTTATAAATCTAATGGGTTTTATTCTATTGCTTGGTGTCAAATTATATTAGATACCAACCAATGTAAGCCAAACACTGATTTCAACTATAAAATCGCTCCTGATGCATGGACAAATTTTGCACAGAATATAATCACAAATAAAAAACACTTTCATCTAAAAATTGATAATGAAACAGATTCAATGCGTGAACCCTTATCGATTGTCTATCGTTCATACGTTAGTAGCAACGGTATGGTCTCAAAGATATCTAATTTTTATATATCATCAACAGATAAAAATAATGTTTTCGATTATTCAAAAGTTAACTTTATTACCAACAACAAAACAGGACGTTATCAAGCACTGTCAATCTCGGCTGAATCACTAACATTAACTAAAAAAGATTCACAATTTATTGCAACATTAAAAATAACACCAAAAGTTTTTCATTGGGCTTATCAAAATAATGTCAGTTTAAGCAGTAATAAAGCCATCCTTTTTTCAGATGATGATAACGGAACTAATATGTATAAAAAAAATACTATCCATTACGATCATATTGTTATGGCTCAAAAACGCTTAAAACTCATTTTAAATGAAAACTCAGGCCTTTATTGGTTGCATAGCAGTCGAAACAATCCACTAACATTATTACAAGCTGAACACTACAAATAAATGAACATTAATGAGACGATGATCTCATCATTAAAAAACACAATTTTTTCACAATAAATAACACGAAACGATCACGTTTTTTATCATCTTAATTAAGTATATTTATAGTTAAAACAATAATACTTAAATAATGATGAAAAAAAACACAACTTCACTCCTTATTGGATGTTTATTTGGTTTACATTCTACTTTTTCGTTAGCTAATAATTTAGCTACACCTCAAAGTATTACATCTACGACAGATCTTTCACCATATACCACTAAACGCCAAGTAGTCGATCAACTGCTCACAGACGCATTGATTGCCTTTCAATCCCCTACTCGCATCTCCCACGCGGGTTTTACGGCAAAAATGCCCAGTAATCTTGAAATTGTAACGACCCACTTATTACAAGCATACCAACTCGAGCCATACCGCACTGATTTACTTATTTCAGCTGCAAATGCGCAAATATATAATGGTAATGTAGATCGCGCTATTACACTCTTTACACAAGCACAAGCAACAGCCCCTGATGATATTGACATTCTATCATATCTTGCAGTTTGGCAAAACTTTAAAGGTAATAATGCAGCATCTATACAACAAATGGCTAAACTTGCATCCATCAATCCTGGCCGTCAAGCAGATATAGAACACATTATAAATACTGTCGATCATGTTATTGCAACACCGCTAAAAACAATGACTACCAAACCTTATAGCGGTAATACAGCTATCATTACCTTAGGTTATGCACTAAATCCTAACGGAACAATGAATGAGATTCTTATTCAACGGCTAAAACTAACATTAACACTTGCAGAGCAATCCCCTAACTCTCTTATTATTGTCACTGGCGGTGTACCTCAGAATCATAAAACTGAAGGTAAACTTATGGCTGACTGGTTAATTAAACACGGTATATCTCCACATCGTATAATTGAAGATAATTACGCACGCAGTACTGTTGAAAATGCGCTGTATGTCAGTTATGCATTAGCACGACACAAGATTGATCATGCGACGATTGTAAGTTCAGCTAGTCATGTTAGACGAGGACAAACTTTATTTGATATTGCCAGTTGGCAAACAGGGCCTCGTGGTATTAGTTTTGACAGTGTCGGTGTTGAAGATAAACCATTGGCGGAATTAACGATTCCCTCAGACAAAGAGCTACTTGGTATTTATCGTGATGCATTGCGCGTTTATGGATTATGGAGTTATCGTTCATATCCGCTTGAACAACGCTAAACATCTACAAATACAGATACGTTTAAAGCCCGATGCTAAGCGTATTTGTACCTGTTTAATCCCCTTCTATCGTCATTACCCTGCTGTTAACATGCAATGCCATTATTCACAAACCATTTGTAAATATTCGCATATTATACATCACGAATGTGATCGCGTATAACAAGGATAAGAAACAGGTGTGATAACATATTATTAGCTCAAGACACAAACAAATAGAATATTGCATATCAATTAACTATTACATCAGTCTCAGTAAATAACATAAAACCTGCGTGTAATATCAAATAAACAGAAGGAATTTAACACATGCCATTAGATCTAATTACTAACTTACTCTCCAGCCCACAATTATACTTACTCATATTTATTGTTGTTACGCTAAAATTAAGCATTATCTTTGTACCACAAAATGAAGCATGGCTTATTGAACGTTTTGGGAAATACCGAGCAACGAAAGAAGCAGGTTTAAATTTCATTATTCCATTTATTGATAGTATTGGTGCCAAACGAAGCCTTAAAGAAACCGCCGTTGATGTTCCTTCACAATCAGCAATAACAAAAGACAATATCAGTCTTGTTGTCGATGGTGTGCTGTATTTCCGTGTTTTAGAACCTTACAAAGCCACTTATGGTGTTGATGACTATAAATTTGCGGTCACTCAGCTAGCACAAACCACAATGCGTTCTGAATTAGGTAAAATGGAATTAGATAAAACATTTGAAGAGCGTGACCTACTCAATGCAAACATTGTTGCTGCCATCAATACGGCTTCTGACCCTTGGGGTGTACAGGTACTTCGCTACGAAATTAAAGACATTGTGCCACCAAGTTCTGTTATGGAAGCAATGGAAGCACAAATGAAAGCAGAGCGAGAAAAAAGAGCACAAATCCTTGAATCTGAGGGTGATCGCCAATCAGCAATCAACGTCGCAGAGGGTAAAAAACAAGCCCAAGTACTAGCAGCAGAAGCAGATAAACAAGAACAAATTCTTAGAGCTGAAGGTGAAGCTGCTGCTATTTTAGCTGTTGCCGATGCACAAGCTCAGGCAATACGTAAGATTGGTGAAGCCGCAGACACAGAACAAGGCCAAAAAGCAATTCAACTTGAGTTAGCGACCAAAGCCATTGAAGCCAAAAAGGCTATCGCGAAAGAATCCTCAGTTGTTTTGTTACCTGAAGATGGCACTAATGCAAGTTCAATGGTTGCTCAAGGTTTATCAATTATAAACTCAATTAATAAAGCTCAAAAAAGTAACGCTTAGAGCTAAGGGGCAATATGTTTAGCAATATCCCACAAATATTAATGATATTGGGATTACTTACTCTTATCATTGAAGTGTTAGTACTCGGCTTGAGTACCTTTGTGCTGCTTTTTTTGGGCATTGCACTGTTGATTACCAGTGGCTTAATTTACATCGGTATGCTTGAGGCGAATTGGATAACGACGATATTAACCTTAGCTATTATCACCTTAGTATTAGCTATCACACTTTGGAAGCCATTAAAAAGATTACAGAACAAACCCAGTAAGACTGATATAAAGAGTGATTTTGCTGTTATAACATTTGAACTTGAAAAAGAGTTATTGCCATCAGAACGTTATACTTATAATTACTCAGGTATTCAATGGCAAATTAAATCAAAAACACCCATAGAAAAAGGTGTCATGGTTGAGGTCATAAAAAAAGAGGTCGGTATTTTATGGGTAAAGCCTGTTGATCACCCTGTAAAATAACGTCTTACTTCACAAACCTCATTATAACCAAGCCGCTAATATTACCTAGCGGCTTTTTCATCCATTATTATATCGATTAATCAACAAGTTCTGTTTTTTCTAATAACTTACAAAATTGATTTTTAATTATTGTCTGACTAATAAATATTACATTAATAGTATTATTAAAATAGGTATAAGCCAATCTAAATACAGCATCCTTTGCTACAACAATTTTATATTCAAAAATCCTCAAACCACTACAACGTAATTGTCTTGCTGTCTTTATTTTTTCAGAACGTTGAATAATCAATTGAGGTAATCGCTCTCTTACATCCTGACAAATAATTTCCTGATATTGATTATGTAAATGGAAAAATTTACGTAAATGCCTATTTTCACTGTAAGTAACATTCATAATAAATACGTCTTTATATTTTTATTACAGTATATGACGTCACTTAGAAAGAATATAGTTGGAGTAAATTAAAGACGCTATCAAAAAAAGTGAACATTATTCACAATATCGACGTTCACACTGTGCAGAAACCAATAACTTGTACCACAATTAAAATGTACCTGCGATAAAAGGAATACGCTAATGAGTACAAGATTGAATGACACGATAAGTATTGAACTTCAAATTCAGGCTGCTGTCAGAGAGATAGCTACATTTACTGGATTAACAGCTCAATCAGCATCAGTAGATGATCGTATCCATGAGGCTATTTTTCAAGGAAAGATTTTTTTTACCCTGTATTTAATGGTGCAATCACTCCACAGTGAGGCTAAAAACACTACAGCTCAAATATTGGCACAACAAAACATTACTATCCCCGACGTTAATTTCGAAACTGTGATCCAACAGTGTTTTAATATGTTTTATATATCAAATCATGATATTGCAATAGATAAAGCAAACACTTGTGACCAAGTAATAACAGTGACATCAAGTGATATGTTGCAGTGGCAGCATGCCCCTATTCAAGAAAACCTTGAAAATATGATAGCGGCACTCGCGACTAAACACGTCAAATACCTTTCTTCATTATTCTCACAGGCTGAAGATATAGATAATGAACTTTTATCTGTTTTTAGCCATGCTATGACAAACAATACTCTAGATTTAGGCATCAAATTATCATCCAAAGCTGGAACATTATTATTGGAACAAGTGATCCACTCAAGAACAGGAACGGTGTGTCTTATTTTTTTAAATATGACTACAAATAGTCAAGAAAAATACGCCATCAGCCAATATTTAGCAGATATCGATAATTTTTATACTACTTTAACCTCTCATGGTTTACGGCAAGGCTTACTTTTCTTAGATAAATTATCGAAATAACGTTCTACTTTTAACTAGTTAATATTAGCCGATTATAAAGCACTCACAAGTATGTTATAAAAAATAATATAATTTACAGGTAAAAAACAAATACCACATAAATATGCACGTTTTGATAAATATATCCCGCACGTATCATTCACAACAACAACAACAACAACAACAACAACAACAACAACAACAACAACAACAACAACAACAACAACAACAATAACAATAACAATAACAATAACAATAACAATAACAATAACAATAACAATAACAATAACAATAACAATAGATATTTTTGTGATTTAAATTCCAAATCCATTACTTTTAGTTTAACTTAACATGAAATTGATAATTCATTACTATGATTAATCATCTATTATTTTTAGGATAGTCACGAGTGAAAAAGCTTTCTTTATATATAATACCAGTACAACTTTTTTTAGCAGCATATTGGTTTAAAAATGGATTTCTTGATAAAGTAGTTGGTATTTCTTTAGGAATCATACATCCTAAAACTGCTTATTACGGACTAACATGGGGTGGTTGGCATGATAATATAGTAGGTAGTTGGGATAAAAGTCGAATTGGTCATTTGTTTTTCTCACCTTTTTTTGAACTTTTATTTCCAATTATTATTATTTTACAATGCCTACCATTTTTATTTATATTCATGTCAATTATAAATAAAGAATTTCTTATTGGCCACGATCGTCCATGGTTAATGAGATCTGCACTTACATCATTTGTAGCCACAACAATAATGTTATTTAGTCAAACATTATCAAATGCTCGTGATGCAGAGTATTTATTAAACTTATTCAGCATTAGTATGGTGTTAATTATTTACATCGTAGTTGTAGAAAAAATACTCGAAAAAAAATATAACAATTAGGCATATTTCAATCAGCATGATTTATATCATGCTGATTAATTTCTTGATTGCATAAAAAGACATGGTGCATAACAATAGCAACATTCAATAATTCTTAATGTAAAAACCTAACTATGACTATTGACCCAATAACATTACTGGCTATTGCAATGATCTTTGTCGGTTCTTTTGTTCAAACAGCCATAGGCTTTGGACTTGCTATTGTTTCAGCCCCTATTCTTATCATCATTGCACCTCAGTATGTCCCTGCCCCGATCTGTTTAGTTGCCCTCTTTATTTCATTACTTAACAGTCTAAAGCACCGTAATAGTATTGAATTAGGCGGTTTAAAAATGGCAATCTTAGGTCGAATACCTGGATCCATCGCAGGTGCAATGTTACTTATTTTTATATCAACACAAACCTTATCCCTTTGGGTCGGTCTATTAGTACTTCTCGCAGTATTTATTAGTGTAATGCCATTTAGAATTGAGCCAACACCTAAAAGAATGGTGATTGCAGGGTTTTTCTCAGGGCTATTTGGTACTAGCTCTGCAATTGGCGGCCCACCGATGGCAATTCTATTGCAGCACCAAGAAGCAAATCAATTACGTGGTAATTTATCGGCTTTTTTTGTATTTAGTTCGATAATTTCATTAATAACACTTATACCCGTTGGTTTTTTGAATATCGAAAAACTATGGTTGACTCTCCCTCTACTGCCTGCAGCTTGGGCTGGATATTGGTTGGCATTAAAAACAACTCAATCCTTACCAAAACAAACCATTCGGTATGGCGCATTAACATTATGCCTAGCTTGCGGTGTTATCGCGGTTTATAAAAGTGTAATGTAGATAATCGAACAATCATATTTATCTAAAGCAGCTAACTACATTGTCATTGTCTATTGAAGGAATAAAAATGTCACTTGCAACTCAACTATTATTATTTGCTGATGTTGTTAATCAAGGATCATTTTCAAAAGCAGCAGCATTGCATGAAATGGATAATTCTTCATTATCAAAAAAAATTAAAAAGTTAGAAGCTGAGTTAGGCGTTCAACTATTAAACCGTTCAACGCGATCATTTTCATTAACATCAGCAGGAGAGGAAATCCTAAAGCAAACAGCCAAGCTTAATGAGGTGCTAAATGATATAGAGCTAATTGCTAACTCATATCAATCACAACCCAAAGGTATTTTACGTATTACTTCGCCTATTTATTTTGGTCAAAATTACTTACAACCTGTAATCGCTCGTTTTATGGAACAATACCCGAATATACAAATTTCCCATTCACTAGACGATAGAAAGTCGGACATTATTTCAGAACAATTTGATATTGCATTTAGACTTGGAAAACTGACTGAATCTAATTTAATTGCTAAAAAAATTGCAGATACTCATTTTATTTTAATAGCATCAAACGACTTTGTTCAACATCATGGTTTACCAACAACACCACAGCAACTCTCTGAACTTCCAGCGATTGTATACAGTAATGTTGACTTAACAATAGACCAATTACGAATCAAAAACGCCCATACAAATGAGCGCTTTTGTCACTATAAAATGCAAACAAAATATAAAGTCAGCGATGTAAAAACCATGATAAATGCAGCAAAAGATGGGATTGGCTACGCACTTATTGATTTATCTAATTTAGAAGGCTCATTAGAGCAACAAGGATTAGTGCAATTATTGCCTAACATGATTATTTCACGCGTTGATACCGCAATTTATGCCATATACCCACATCGAAAACACACTATGTTAGTTAAGGAATTTATTCAAGCAGTACAAGATTATATCGGTACACCACCACGTTGGACAATGTACCTACCGCATCAACTGATTCTATGATACTTGTATTTCAATACGTTACAGTACAGTAATAATATCTTCTGCTGCTAAACGTGCTTTGGGTAAGCCGTAATTATAATCTTGCCCTTCTAGATGGTAACCCATTGCTAATGCAAACTCACAAACATAACCATCTAATTCAACATTAAAAAGAGAACCTATAAGCTCAGAATCTACCCCTTCCATTGGCGTTGATGCAATATTTAATCGCGCAAGTACATGCAGGGTATTACCTAAAGCAATGTAAGTTTGTGCTTTAGTCCAATGGCCATTAAAGCCATTTTCATCTGTATTTGACTCAGCAAACCCATAAGCACCATTTAACATATTATCATAATTCTCTGCTGCTAAATGACCAGACGATACTTCAGCATCCACGACTTTACGATAATCATCCTTAGTATAAAAAGGATTATGTGCAAATAAAACAATGTGTGAGGCTTCAGTTGCATGTCGCTGATTCATTTGATATTTATTTGCAAATGTCTCATGAAAACGTAACTTTGCCTCATCACTTTCTAATACAATAAATTTCCATGGTTGTGAATTTATTGATGATGCAGACAAACGAATCGCTTCTTTGATCACATCCATATTTTCAGCGCTAATTTTTTTAGTTTTATCATATTGTTTAGCTGTATAACGGTTGTGAAGATCAGTAATAATTTGATGTTGCATAATAATATCTCTCTTAACTCATCGATGGAGTAATAATAGAGAGATATTAAATGACAATAAATAGCATTTACGTCCAATGATTATGGCTTTTTTTTCCATAATAAAACAGATTAACTTACCACTTAGTCATCAATTTTATCGTGTTTTCTTATTAATATTCGTTATGATACTGGCTAAACATACCAACAAGCGATAAATTATAAGTTCGTCTATGTACTTTTAACTATCGTGCTAACCATGATTCAATCAAATATTTTGCTTCGTTACCCATCACTACGCACTTTTTTAAACTTAAGAACCAACATCGCGGCACTCAGTTTTGTCAGTTGTTCTATTCCATTATTTCTAATGGGACATGTCACTATGGGGATTGCTTTCTCACTAGGCAGTATAAGTTGTGGCTTTGCTGATACTTCTAGTGTGACTAAATACCGCATCTATGACTTTATGATAGCCTTACCCCTCTTTTTCTGTATCAGTTTAGGCATTGAAGTTGTCTTTCCCCATTCATTACTCTTTGTTGGTTCATTAGCTATTGTTAGCTTTGCCCTATTTATGCTTGCGGTATTAACGCCTCGATTAGGTGCTATTGGGTTTGCCGCTATTCTATTAGCTATTTACGCGATGTTATTACACTTAGACGGTCGTCCTGTATGGCTGGTTCCTGTTTGGCTTACAGGAGGAGCTATGTGGTATATTTTCTGGCAAATACTAGCGATATATTTTCTGCCAAACCAAGAATCAAAGGATATTTTGTCAGATCTTTATCAAATATTAGCAAAGAAGCTCATGCTTCATGATCAAGGCTTTGTCCTTGCGACAGATAAAAACCAGCTTTTTATTCAATCCGCTCAATTTCGCTCTCAAATAGCAACCTTGTCGCATACGCTTGAATACCGTATTCATCAGCAATTTTGCTGCGGTGAAGATAGCGCTAAATTACAAGATATTTATCGTTTTTTAAAAATAGCAGAGCGTATTAACGAACAAACACGCTTAATGTATTTCACATCAACGCCATTATTAAAACAATATAACCCTCAATGGTTAGAAAACATTCATCAAGTGAATCAATACATTAGTCAATATTTGGCACAAGTTAGTGTTAATAATGTGCACCATTTACCCCTACCTGACATCGATTTCAAAGCCCTACGCCAATATCAGATAGCCGAAGAAGCACAAGACGAAGCAATAACAGCGCATTCGTTTATTAATAAACTGGATATTATTTATCTTTTATTACAAGAACTTAAAAACAAATCAACGTCAGTTACAATCGCTAAGCAAACCGTATCTAAACCCATTGTTCTCACCTGGAAATGGCAAGACATTGTTTCTAAACTCGTAAGCCAAATGACGCTAAAATCAAGTTATTTCCGTCATGCACTTCGAGGTACATTAAGTCTTACTACTGGCCTTATTATTGTACGTTCACTGAATCTTGATTTTGGTTTTTGGACACTTATGACTAGTTTGTTAATATTACGACCTAATTTATCAATGACATGGACGCGGTTGCTACAACGTCTTACCGGTACCGTTTGTGGGTTAATCATGGTCGGTGGGTTACTGCACTTTCAAGTATCAACAGACATTTTACCTTTTGTATTTTGTATTGCTGCAGTGTTATTTTTTCATACTTCTGCTCGACATTATGGGTTTGCAGTCTTCTTCGTTACTTTATTTGTTTTTGCTGGTTTCTCGCTTAATGGGCAGGGAGACAACATTATGTTACCGCGCTTAGATAACACAGTATTAGGCGTCTTTATTCCTCTTGTCTTTGTATTTATTCTAACGCCCGGTTGGCAAAAGAAATCATTTCCAACCCAGCTATCAACCACTATCAAAGGTTATACCGATTACTTGGTTAGCTTTCATCTTTACTTATCAAATAAAGATCCTCAGCACGCTGAAAAGTTACAGCGTCACTTTCAAGATTGTGTGGTCTACGATACCAACTTATTTGATCACTGGATGGGATATTTAGGTGAGCCGCAACGTAATTCACAAACAAGTGAACACATTCTTCTTTGCAGCCGTAGTTCTAATATTATTTTACGAATATTAACCCAGATAAATGAAAATAAAGAGCAAATTACACTCAATACTCAAATAGAATCTGAGATGAAAAGTGCGACTCATTCATTAATACAACTTCAACAGTTGTTGCAACAAACCTTAAATCATACCGAGTTATTTAAACATATATCTAAGCAAGAACAGTTGATTTATCAGTCTTTTACTTATATTGAAGATGAGATATATCGCCTTGATAATGACCAGTTAATCGCATTACTAGCAAAAGAAATTGCACTTTTTCTTAATGCCATCAACCATCAAGCACAATAATATTACGGCATAATTGTTCAGATAACAGCGCCGTTTTTGTCGACAAGCCAGCCATTGTGCTGGCTTTTTTATACGTTAGTTATCCCTTATATTTACTAACAGTTATCTATAACGGAATTAACGTTATTTAGCTTTAAAACTGTTAGAATTACATCCTTAAAAGCATCAGAAGTTAAGGACAGAATAATGCTAAAAAAAACGCAACTGTGCGGTATTGTTATTGCTTTAATCGCTTCAAGTTCAGCATGGGCAGCGGATCAAACCATCACACTTAAAGACGGACGCCAAGTTATTCTGCACGATAACTTTACTTGGCAATATAAAGCACAAACCAATGAACAAACCACCAGCCCAGCAATCAAAACAACACCTGCAACAGAAAAGGCTATTCCTGTTATTACAACATCAGCGGTAGCGATTCCAATTATTAGTGCTCCCAAAGGTGTTGAAATTGAATTAGGGACAACGAAAGCTATTCAACAACTCAGTGACAGTGGCATGGATGTTCTATTAACGGCAGCACATTACGAAAATGGCACACTTATTATTCCAACCATGATGACAAACCAAAGTTCGAAATCAGTGGTCAATGTCACCATGAAAGTGCGTTTAAGTAATAATAATGGCCAAACAATAGCTACGGACGAGTTCACTATATGGCGCTCAATTAATCGCATGCCTGAGACTTATTTCCGCCCTAAAACACAGCATCAAGGTAAGCCAATTATCTTTGATGTACCAAAAGCTGATCGTTACTTTATTGATGCTGAAATCACTGATGTTGATATGAGATAAACAACAAAAAGCTCAAACTATAGTATAGCTTTGAGCTTTTTCATTAAAAATTAAATAGTTATTTATTCAGTGCCAATACTAACATCAGTAACTACTCCAAAATGATCAGATACCACATCATAAAAATCACCATTAAAGATAACTTGATGTTTTATTACAGGTAGTGGTTGATTACTGAAAATATAATCTAGTCGTAATGATTCACTATTTTGCTGCCAGCCATCAATATTTTTGACAACCGTTATTCCGGTGTCTTTTATTTTAGCCATGGCATAACAATCAAATAAGTGACACTGTAATGCATAATCATAACCTTGATCGCGAATATGACTCGGGTTATTAAAATCGCCTAATAAAAAGCTCAATCGTGGTGATAATGTCGCTGTAATTCGATTTAAATGCTCAGCAAACGAACCTTGTTCATCATTCCACCAACCGCAATGACAATTATACAGATCTAGCTCATACTGCTGATAAAGTACTTTAATACGTACAGCTCGTCGATGCTTCCAATTATCTTCATCATAATTATCATTTAAATCGATCACTTGATACTCGATAATCGGCAAGCGGGTTAAAAAAGACAATCCTTCTTGGTAGACCTCATAGCTTTGATGGACAAAATCCCATGTCAGCTGATAATCATGCCCCATTTCGGCTAATTTTTGCTGCAATAAATAGCCATAATTATCAGTATGCACAGGATGATTACCGCATATTTTATCGCTGATGGTTGCACTAAGATGGTGTTGATTAACTTCTTGTAATGCAATTACATCACAATCTTGATCAATAATGGCTTGAGCAACTATGGCTAACTTTTGTAATTGATCTGATTCTTGCCAACTGTGAGTATTTAATGTCAATAACTTCATAAATCATTCACTTACTAATGATGTATTGAGATAAAAGCGCAGTGTTTTACCTACGCTTATCATAATGTCATTCTTCACAGCAGCGGATTAAGCCGTTGCAAACTTATCTATCAACGCTGATTTAATTACATCAACACCAGGGCCATAAATAGCTTGAACCCCTTGATCTTTAATCACTAAGCCTAATGCACCCGTTGACTTCCACAAGGTATAATCAGCAACCAATGCGGGATCTTTTACTGTAATACGAAGACGCGTCATACATGCATCAATCTCTGCAATATTGCTACGACCACCAAGGTTTTGAATAATAATTTCAAGCTTATCATCTTGTGACATGCCTTCTGCTTTCTCATCAATATAATTACCTGCACGTCCTGGCGTTGGTAAATTAAATTTGATAATAAGTAGACGGAATAAAGCATAGTTAATCGCAAAGAAAGCAATGCATACCATCACAAAACTAATTAAATCACTGCCAATTCCTGCAGAAATCATCATCGGAACACGAGTAATCAGTTCAATTAGACCAAAAGCATGCACACGTAAATCAATCAGATCCACTAGCGCAAAAGCTAATCCCGTTAATACAGCGTGAGCAACATACAGAACCGGTGCAATAAACATGAACATAAATTCAATCGGCTCAGTCACACCTGTTAACAATACAGCTAAACATGCTGAGAAGAACATTGGCTTATATTGCAGACGCTTATCGCTATCAACACAATGGTACATAGCTAGACCAATACCAATTAAAGATGACGCAGCAATGATTACTTGACCGGCTTTAAAGCGTGCTGGGTGAACAGTCGCCAATAGGTGCTGGTAAGCTGCAGGATCGGTTAATTTAAGATTATTTAAATCACTCACCCATGCAAGCCATAATGGATCTTGACCATAAACACTTGAACCTGCACTTGGTCCGGTTAATAACTGATATGCCCCACCCAGTTCGGTATAATTCATTGGAATAGTTAGTGTATGGTGCAAACCAAATGGCAGTAATAAACGCTCTAAGGTACCGTAAACAAACGGAGCAATAATAGGTGCGCTATCTTTTGAACTTGCAATCCATTGGCCAAATTCATTTAATGCACCTTGTACTAATGGCCAAACAACCGCGAGTGCAAATGCGATAATCACTGAATATAAAATCACCATAAAAGGCACAAAACGTTTGCCATTAAAGAATGCTAACGCTTCAGGTAAACGAGAGTAATCATAATAACGGTTATATAAATTAGCCCCTAAATAGCCTGAGATAATGCCAATAAATACCCCCATATTCAATGCTGGCGCGCCGAGAATAGTGGTGAAAAATTGAGAAACCGGCAACTCAGAACCAAACAGACTCATGACCGTTGCATGAGGATCACTCATCATGCCGCCATTAACACCAAAAATAACCCCTGTAGTGCGGTTAATCAGTATAAAAGCTATCACGGCAGCAAATGCCCCTCCCGCTCGCTCTTTAGCCCATGAACCACCAATTGCAACGGCAAATAATAGATGTAGGTTAACAATAACGCCCCAGCCAATATTTTCCATAATATGACCGAGGGTTTCGATAGCACCAATGCCACCAGCATACATAGCAACAACTTTACCTAACGAAATCATGATCCCTGCTGCGGGCATTACTGCAATCACAACAATCAATGATTTTCCGAATCGTTGCCAGAAATCAAACGAAAGTAATTTACTCATAACTAATTCCTTGATTGAGATGGCAGGTTTACGTCATCACTGACCTGCCATAAATATAACTATTGTTTTTTTACAAACACATATGCCGCATAAGCAGGCGCTAATTGTGTCGTCATAAAGTCAGTACGGATGTTGGTGTTATTCGGCGTTTGATTATCGAGAACTAACTCTCCTAGCTGATTAATATCAAGATCAACTCTTGTCTCGTGATCACTCAAGTTCGTAATAATCGTCCATGTTTTATCAGACTCAATTCGTTGATAAGCATAAATATGAGCATCATTTTCTAGTAATAATTGATAGCGTCCCGTAATCAAACTTGGATTATTTTTTCGAAGGGTGATTAGCCGTTTATAAAACTGTAAAATCGAGTGCGGATCGCGCTGTTGTTGTTCAACATTAATATCGGTGTAATTAGGATTAACGACCAGCCAAGGTGTCACTGCTGAAAAGCCACCAAATAGCTGTTCATTCCACGGCATAGGTAAACGACTATGATCGCGTGAAACTTGATTTAACAAATCTAATATCTGTTGATCTGTCTTTCCTTGATGCTGCAATTTAGCTATTAAGTTTTTAGCCGACACATCATTAAAATCATCTAATGCAGTAAACGTATGATTAACAATGCCAATTTCTTGACCTTGATAAATAAATGGGGTTCCTTTCATTAGAAAATAACAGGCAGCCAATGCGGTTGCACTGCCATACCAATAATTGGCATTTGCAAACGTATTAATACTACGAGCTTGGTCATGATTTTCGAGGTATAAAGCATTCCACCCTTTACCTTCTAACGCATTTTGCCAACGGGTTAAAATTTGCTTAAATTCCACCAAATCAAACTGCTCACGATTTTGCTCTTCTGACCACAACTTCATGTGTTCAAATTGGAAAATCATATTAAAGACGCCACCTTTATCGTTTTCAGTGGGCTCAGCCACCCACGTTAATGCATCTTGTGCTTCAACCCCATTGGCTTCACCAACAGTCACAATATCAAAAGGAGCAAAAGCTTGGTCACGTAACTCATATAAATGTTGCTCAATACCATTTACATTCATGTGGTAGTCAAACGAAGACACATAATCATCACCCGTTGGATTAGGCAATGATGGTAAACCCGGCTGTTTTTGAATATGGCTAATAGCATCCACTCTAAAGCCATCAATACCACGCGCTAACCACCAATGAATCATGCTAAATAATGCTTGTTTAACTTCAGGATTCTGCCAATTAAGATCCGGCTGTTTTTTAGAGAATAAATGCAAATAATATTGCGCAGTAGCCGCATCATATTGCCACGCACTGCCATGAAATATACTTTCCCAGTTATTAGGAGCATTGGTAGGACTTGTCGGGGTTGGAGCATTACCATCGCGCCAAATATACCAATCACGCTTAGGATTAGTTTTACTTTGGCGTGATTCAATAAACCATGGATGCTCGTCACTGGTATGGTTAATCACTAAATCCATAATGATACGAATACCACGTTCATGTGCTGCACTGATTAAACAATCAACATCAGCAAGGCAACCAAAATCGGGATGAATAGCTTGATAGTCACTAATATCGTAACCATTATCATCATTAGGTGATTGATAAAATGGACAAATCCACACCAAATCAATACCAAGTTCAACCAAGTAATCAAGTTTGGCAATAATGCCAGTAATATCACCAATACCATCTTGGTTACTGTCAAAAAAACTGCGTGGATATATTTGATAAGCAGTGGCAGTTTTCCACCATGCAAGCGATGTTGCTGACGTATTATTAGGGTGATTCATCCATTTAACCTTACTAAACGTATCGTACATTATTTGTATGTGTTACCGATAACACATACGGTAGGATCGAATGCAGCGATATGCAAAAGGTTTTTAAATGAACTGAGAGCTTTCTCTAATTTTTAACTCAAATTGGCCTTCACAAGAACTTGAATCTCGCTTAATAAGCTTCTTTACTGCCTGATATCCCATTTGATAATAATTAAAAGCAACGGTGGTTAAGCTCGGTACTAACAAATCACTATAATCATAATCACCAATACCGATAACCCAAATATCATGACCAATTTTTAGATGTTGTTCTTTAGCTAAACGATATAACCGCATCGCAATATTATCGGTAGCACAAAAATAAATGTGATTAGCTTGTAAGGTAATTGTTTGATAAGCCTCTTTTTGTTCAGAATCAACTAATGGCTGTAAATCAAGAGGTAAAGCAGGTGCAACAGTCGCAATCGTCACTTGTATCAGTTGAGTACGTAACGACAACATACGCGCGTCATAAATATAATGTATGGCTGTAAAGGGAGCTTGCTGTTGTTGTAACTGATGAATAGTATGAGAAACGAGTGCCGTAATCGCCGCTTGTTCTGGATAATATAAACAACACTGTTCAGGAATAGCTTTACCAATAAAAATCAGGTTTTCTAATCTTTTATAAAAAGGCTCTTCGACACTGTGCTTTGAAGCAATAACAATAGTGCCAAGGGCATTAAGACCATTAAATTCACTTACCGCTTGGCGCTCTGATTCATGACTAAACCCTGTTGCATGAAATAACATACGAGCATTAGATTCATTTGCTGCTGCTAAAGCGCCTTTAATTACTAAGCTGGTCGTATAAGATTCAATGCGTGGCGCAATGAAGCCAATAATGTTCGATTGACTGCGAATAGAACGTGCAAATTTATTTGGGGTATAATGGTTTTCTTTTACGATCGCATCAATTTTAATACGATTTTCTTCTGAAACATAACCGCCATTAAAATAACGTGACACTGTCATTTTTGAAATTCCAAGCTGTTTTGAAATATCAGCCATAGTCATTTTTTGCGTCATAATATCTTCATTAATCTGTACTTATCATTTTGATAGTATCCAATATATTAGTAAATTACACAGTAACTAAATGCACAACACGACCTATTATTATCAATATTATTATTCCCTTCCGTAAGCTACAAACAATGCCTCAGCAAATGTCTACTAAATAGCCAATAAATCAAAATCTTTTTTCAAAAACACAACCCAAGTACATATTTTAACATTTTTAACACATTTAAGTAAAAATAGCGTTTTATTACTTGCTTAAATTGATCAAGAATAGAGTGATAAAACTCATAACACAGCTTTACTTAGATCGTTTAATGTACAATAAGTGATGAATATATAGACTTTTTGTGTTTTTTAAATGTTTATATACAAGTAATTTTTATTCATTAGTGAGTTATATTTCATCACTTGAAATGATACAATCGCAACAAAATTGCAAACATTAAGCAACAAATGGGTTGTCATAAAATAACGATTATTGCTTTGCCTTGTTATGAGTAATCAAGTTCACGGAGGACAAATGAAAATAATTCGAAGTAAGAAGGTAATTATCATCCTGCTTACATTACTCTCAGTATTACTTTTGGTAACTCTTTTTACCAGCAGTAACATGGTACTATTTGATTCAAAAGGCAGTATTGGTGAAGCCCAATCATCTTTAATCATTACATCCGTGCTTCTAATGGCCATCATTATCGTGCCCGTTTTATTCATGGCGATTTATTTTCCTTATAAATATCGCCACAGCAATAAAAAGGCGGAATACACGCCAGAATGGGAACATTCAACCAAGATAGAAGTGGTCGTATGGACTGTACCCTGCTTGATCGTACTAGCATTAGGGTGGATCACTTATCAAACATCTTACTCACTTGATCCAAGAAAAGAGATTGTTTCTGAACAAGAACCATTAACAATTCAAGTTGTTGCGATGAATTGGAAATGGCTTTTTATTTACCCAGAACAACAAATTGCAACAGTCAATGAAATAGCACTACCCGTTAATCGCCCTGTGAAATTTTTAGTCACTTCCGATACCGCCATGAATTCATTTTTTATTCCACAACTAGGTAGCCAAGTTTACGCAATGGCTGGTATGGAAAACCGTTTAAATCTCATGGCTAAAGAGGAAGGTTCTTATCGCGGTATTTCCGCCAATTACAGCGGTTATGGCTTTGCTAACATGCGCTTTAAAGCCCATGCCGTTAAAGACGCTGCATTTAAAGAATGGGTTCAAAAAGTCAAAGCATCAGAACTTGTTTTAAATAACAACAGTTACGATCAACTCACAGCAAATGCCAAAGAGCAAATTTCAAAGCCGCATCCAGTCACATACTTTGCCTCTGTCGCACCGCTAAAATTCAAAGATATTATTGAAAAACATGCAGGAGTCCAAAATGGCCTATAAAGGAGATGTATACGCCGAAGCGGATCCAATTTTCGGCAAGTTAAATTGGGATGTTATTCCCTTTTCTGATCCAGTCGTTTTTCCCGTAATGATAGCTGTAGTACTCGGCGGCCTAGGGTTATTAGGTTTAATTACGTATCAAAAAAAATGGCACTACTTATGGAGTGAATGGTTTACTTCTGTCGATCATAAAAAGATAGGCATTATGTACATCATTGTGTCTATGGTCATGCTTGTTCGAGGCTTTTCCGACGCCATCTTAATGCGATCCCAACAAGCTGCGTCAACAATTGACGCAAGTTATCTTCCACCAGAACACTACGATCAAGTCTTTACCGCCCATGGCGTGATCATGATTTTCTTCGTTGCGATGCCATTTGTCGTGGGTCTCATGAATATTATCGTGCCATTACAAATAGGTGCTCGCGATGTTGCCTTTCCATTTTTAAATTCCTTGAGTTTTTGGCTATTCGTTGTTGGCGCTATTTTAATTAATATGTCGCTCTTTGTTGGTGAGTTTGCAGCAACAGGTTGGTTAGCCTATCCACCACTCTCTGGTATGGATGCTAACCCTTGGGTCGGGGTTGATTATTGGCTATGGTCACTGCAAATATCAGGGATAGGGACATTATTAACGGGTATTAACTTTGTTGTTACTATTATCCGTATGCGTGCACCTGGCATGAAAATGATGCAAATGCCCGTATTTACATGGACATCATTGTGCGCAAATGCATTGATTGTACTAGCCTTCCCGATTTTAACCGTCACACTGACCTTACTCACTCTTGACCGTTATGTTGGCACCCATTTCTTTACCACGGATATGGGTGGTAACCAAATGATGTATGTCAATCTGATCTGGGCATGGGGTCACCCTGAAGTTTATATTCTGGTGCTGCCTGCTTTTGGTATTTTCTCTGAAATTACAGCCACATTCTCACGTAAACGTCTATTTGGTTACACATCATTAGTGTGGGCAACAATGGTGATTATGGTGTTGTCGTTTATCGTTTGGCTGCACCACTTCTTTACTATGGGCGCAGGCGCAAGTGTTAACGCCTTCTTTGGCATTGCAACCATGATTATTTCAATTCCGACCGGAGTTAAAATCTTTAACTGGTTGTTTACCATGTATAAAGGACGAGTTGAATTCAGTGCTAGCATGTGGTGGACAATTGCCTTTCTGATCACCTTTACCATTGGTGGTATGACGGGAGTAATGCTTGCAATCCCTGCGGCTAACTTTGTTCTACATAATAGCCTATTCGTTATTGCCCATTTCCATAATGTGATTATCGGTGGAGCCCTCTTTGGCTATTTTGCAGGTTTAACATATTGGTTCCCGAAAGCCACCGGATTCACCCTTGATGAGCGCCTTGGTAAGATTTCATGTGTGCTTTGGACTGTTGGCTTCTTCGTTGCCTTTATGCCGGTCTACGTCCTTGGATTTAACGGTATGACTCGACGTCTTAATGTTGCTGACAATCCAGAATGGGCGCCTTACTTATGGGTTGCTGCATTTGGTGTCTGTATTGTTGCCGCTGGTGTTGCCGTTCAATTCTACCAAATATTCGTTAGTATTCGTGATCGTAAACAAAACCTAGATCTCACCGGTGATCCTTGGAATGGCCGCACCTTAGAATGGGCAACATCATCACCACCACCATTCTATAACTTTGCTTTATTGCCTACGATTCATGATCGTGACGAACACTATTACGCCAAAGAAGATGGCCTAGCTTACCAAAAGCCTGAGCGTTATAAGCGAATCCATATGCCGAAGAACACATGGGCAGGTGTCGTCATCAGTATGTTTTCATTGATGTTTGGTTTTGCTTTCATTTGGCATATTTGGTGGATGGTCATTGCTGGAACCGTTGGCATGATAGCTTCTTGGATTGTTTACAGCTTTCAGCGCAGTAAAGATTACTATGTTGAAGTCTCTGAAGTGGAAGCAATTGAACGTAAACATCTTGCTAACGTTCATGGTGAGAAAACATTTGGGCACAAAGATGGTGAAGATGATGATGATTTCGATCCATCAGATCTGAAACCTGCCGACTCAATTGCATAAGGGGCGAAAACAATTATGACGACAGAAATAAAAGATACATTTAATCTCAACGTCCCTGTTCAGTCTAACGATGGTCATAATAGCGATGATCATGACCATCACGACTATGCTGGTGATACTATTTTTGGCTTTTGGATTTATATCCTTAGTGACTGCTTATTATTCGGTACATTATTTGCTGTTTATGCTGTTTATTCCAATAGCTTTGCTGGCTTAATTGAACCTAACGAACTGTTTAATCTAAGCTTTGTATTAGCTGAAACGGCACTATTATTGTTCAGTAGCTTCACATTTGGCATGGCAATGCTCAAAGCCAACCATGAAGATATGAAAGGTATGTTCAAATGGTTAGGCATTACATTTGGACTTGGTTTGTCTTTTTTAGTGATGGAACTGTATGAGTTTTATCACTTTAGTAGTGAAGGTGCGACATTCCACAGTAGTGCCTATTGGTCAGCATTTTATGGACTGGTTGCGACGCACGGACTGCACGTTTTTGCAGGTTTAGTATGGATGATTGTATTGTTCTTCCATTTTAAGCGCGACGGATTTTCTGCAGGAAATAAAACACGATTAGCTTGTTTAAGTTTGTTCTGGCACTTCCTTGATGTTATCTGGATTTGTGTATTCAGTGTAGTTTACTTAATGGGGGTATTGTAATGGACAATTCAACTAATCAACACTCGACTAATCAACATTCAACAGCACATGGCCAAGGCGGCCAAGCTCACGGCAGTGTAAAAGAGTATGTTCGAGGACTGATCTTCTCTATTATTTTAACCATTGTACCTTTCGCTATGGTGATGGCTGGCGTTGGCTCTACCCAGTTTATTATTGGCGTGATCATGGTTTTCGCTGTTGCGCAGATATTAGTCCAACTGGTGTTCTTCCTGCATATGAACACCTCATCGGAACAAATGTGGAATACATCATCAGCTGTCTTCGTAGTCGTTATTGTGGCTATTATTCTTATTGGTTCGTTGTGGATCATGGATCACTTAAACCACAACATGCTAATGGGTCATTGATCAAGGATGTTCTATGATTAAACCTTATCTGAAACTGACCAAACCCGGCATTATCGGTGGCAATCTTATTGCTGCCATTGGTGGTGTATTACTGGCGTCTCAAGGCAATATTGATGGCCTATTACTTATGGCTGTCTGTATTGGTACTACCTTGATAGTCGCATCAGGTTGCGTGTTCAATAATGTCATCGATATAGATATTGATAAATTAATGAAACGTACCTGTGAGCGAGAATTAGTCAAAAAAATCATTCCCGTCTCATATGCATTAGTTTGGGCGACAATATTATGTATTGGCGGTTTTTTTACGCTTTATAAATACACGTCTACCGTCGCATTTCAATTTGGAGTGCTTGGTTTCGTGGTATATGTCGGTTTATATAGCCTCTATTTCAAGCGTAAATCAATTTATGGCACTTTAATTGGTGGCTTATCTGGCGCTTGCCCTCCCGTGATTGGTTATTGCGCTGTAACAGGCCAATTTGATAGCGGTGCCGCAATACTGTTTATCACATTCTGCTTATGGCAAATACCTCACTCATACGCAATTGCAATTTACCGTTTTGATGATTACAAATCAGCCTCAATTCCAGTTTTACCCGTTGAAATCGGCATTGCTCGTGCACGTTACCATATCATTGGTTATATCATTGCATTTGCACTAGCAGCATTAACCCTAACCTACCTTGGTTATGTAGGAAGTTGGTATGCATTAGGCATGGGATTAGTAAGCTTACATTGGTTATATATTGCCAAAGTGGGTTATCAGAAAGTCCCAAATGCTCAATGGGGTAAAAAAATGCTGCTATGTTCCATTTTCAATATCATGGTGCTTTGTACGTTAATTTCTCTTGATTTTTCATCTGATACCCTTGTCGATGATTATCAAGTTAGCGCATTACCTACCGTAGTAATGGAGCCTCATTCATGACGAAAAATCCGACTAAAATAGTACTCCTTGTAGGCGCACTATTTCTCGCTACCTTAATGGGATGCTATATTTATAACACTACAACGCCTGTTGGTGAGAATGTAAAACCACTCAAAGATCTTGGTGGTCCATTTGAGCTAAACAGTGTTAACGGCAACGTTAGCCTTGATCAATTTAAAGGTAATATTGTGGTGCTCTATTTTGGTTTTTTAAACTGTGCTGAAGTCTGCCCCTCTTCCATGGGAACATTATCAGGTGCGTTTGCTCAACTATCACCCACCACCTATAAACATGTACAAGGATTGTTTATCAGTGTTGATCCTGAACGCGATGATTTAGTGTCATTACATAAATTTGCTAAATTTTTTGATGAACGAGTTATTGGTTTAACTGGTACAAACGAACAAATAGAGGCTTTATCTACACAATATGGTGTCTATTTTGACATTGTTGATATGGAATCATCTGAATTAAGCTACACCGTCGATCACTCTTCTCGTTTTTACATTATTGATGAAACAGGTAAGTTAGTGGGAGCAATGAGCCATAACACTACCCCAGTTGAACTAGCTGCGGGCATTGAACGTATTTATGCAAAAGCTATTGCTAAAAAATAGGAGATAACAATGAAAAAAAGTTCTTTATACCTCGCATTATTAATTGGTTGTTTTCATTCTACGGCTTTTGCTACAGATGTTGCTCATGCCGATAGTCATACTCAATCTCAGCCAAATTACAGTAATATTCAAAAAGTAGATTCCACATTAACAATTGAAAATGCAACAGCAAAAGCCACAATCCCAGGCGCGAGTGTCAGCGCTGGCTATATGAAGATTATCAATAACAGTGATACAGCAATCACACTCGTTGGCGCAAGCAGTGCTATTGCTAAACATACAGAATTTCACCGTATGTTTATGCGTGATAATACGATGGCAATGCGTAAAGTGGATAAACTTGAGATCCCTGCCAATGGCAACCTAATTCTTGCAAGCAAGGGATATCACCTAATGTTTATGGGTGTCAAACAAGACCTTAAACCAAATCAAGTGATCACAGTGACCATGAAACAAGATAATGGTAAACAGTTCGATGTACAACTTTTAGTCGTGCCAATTAAAAAGTATTAATTCGGAGAAGGTAATATGAAAAGTGTGCAGATTGCAGTTGCCGGTCTTTGCTTATTGCCTAGTGTGTTTATTGCACCAGTTAATGCCAAAACGTCAATGGAAAGTGTTCTTGAGCATCAACACAACCCATGCTCAAATGAATTAATACAATTAGCGGAAGTAACATTGAAGACAAATCCACATCGTATTTTGCCTTATAATGATAAGCCTACTGATGTTCACCTCTTCAATGCGCTGGCAGTAACCAGCTATCGAGATCGTGATAGCCACGTCACCTTTCACGGTGTAAAAAATATAGCAGGAGGCTGTGATACATCGGTCACTGAAAGTTACGTATTACAAACTTCGTGTTCTGATGCTCGTCACGAAGCATTCAGCAAGTGGGATTTTCAAGGCAAACTCAATGACAGGACTTACGTTTTAAATAGTAAACGAATTAAAGGAAAACAGGCTTTTTTAACCGACCAATTACCGAATATTTGTTTAGTTACAACCCGTCAAATAATCAATAATTAAGCTGTATCCTCTTTTTATTTAACCATTTTCATTATTCTAAAATAATCAATTAATACACAATAAAAAAGGCTCAAATATGAGCCTTTTCTTTATTTTTATGCGTAACACCTATTATTGGTGAGCCACTTTCTTTTCAATTACTTTTTCAAAATGGAAGAATGCTTCTTTCATACACTCATCTAGATTGACATTATGAGCTTTCGCTGTCACTTTATTAAATTCTTCTGTATCCATTTTTAAATCAACAGCATAACCTGTATCTTCTTTGATGATATCAACATGGATATGTTTAAACTCAGGATCAATGATCATCATCTCTTCAATATAGCCAGCAACTGATGATTTAATTGAATCTGTTAATTCCATATGTTCACATTTGATTTTTAAGCTCATGATACACCTCAGTAATTATCTTAAATATCTGAAATTAACTATAAGCCTAAAGTTTTAAAATGTCGCCATCATAAAAAAGTAATATTAATATCCAATTTTTGTTCTTTAATATATATCCAATTACGAGGTAATAAATTTCATTAAAACTTATATTTAAACACTCACGAAAAGAGGAAACTTACGTTAACTCGAATTTTAACGCTAAAAATGCTAGAATCGCCGCCCTTGTTCGTAATAGATACCATCATGCACGCATCTAATCATCATTTTACTCGCTTCATTGCCGCTATTGATACGCTACCGCTACCTGAGCATTTTACGTTTCCTTTTTGCTACACGCCTCATCCATTATGTGTATTAGCGGCTCAAGAGTTACAGCACCATATCGCGACTCAAGATCAATGGCAGCATAATTTTGGGTTAGATAATGATGATGGCATGGGTCACATGTTTGGCGTGTTATTGGTTCAAAACCAGCAAGGTGAACTCGGTTATTTATCAGCATTTTCAGACAAGATTGCCAACCTAACCCACCTACCTCACTTTGTTCCCCCTGTGTTTGGTGAACGCAACATCGATCCTGCGATGAAGGCTCAGCAAGCATTGATTGATGAACTTAGCACTAAAATAACCGCAATTGAGTGCAAGCCAAGCTACATTCAATTACAACAGCAGTATCAAACAGCTCAAACTCAAGCCGAGTTAGCCGCTGAGTCATTTCGATTACAAATGATAGAACAGCGCAAACAACGTAAATTACAACGCAAAGCGGCGGAAAAAAGTAACGATAGCGAGTTCATGACTCAAGAATTCCATCGCTTAGCCCGTGAAAGTGCATTTGATAAGCACCAACAGAAAACAATTCGTCAGCAATGGGCTCAAACACTGGCTGATATTAGCGATAAGTTACAAGCTGATACGGCAGAGTTGGCGTTACTCAAATCAGAATACGACAGCTTAATGGCAGCATTACAACAACAGCGCTACGCACAATATCAATTTCTAAATCAGTATGGCGAAACACAAGATTTAAATGATCTCTTTGATGGTATAACACCGCCGCAAGGTGCGGGAGATTGCGCCACGATTAAATTACTTCAGCATGCTTTTAAGCAACACCTGAAGCCTTTAGCTATGGCTAAATTTTGGTGGGGATCCTCACCTGCTGCGCAAATTCGTAAGCACAAATACTTCTATGAAGCGTGTAAAAACAAATGCGAGCCGATTTTACAACATATGCTGGCAGGATTAGACATTGATGCGAACCCGCTCGAACAAAACCCAGCGGAAGGCAAAGAGCTAGAGATTGTGTATCAAGACGATGCGATGGTGGTTATCAATAAACCGGCAGAGTTTCTATCGGTTCCTGGCAAAACCATCACCGATTCTGTTTATAGCCGCATGCAAGCGATGTTCCCTGACAGTGATAGCCCATTAATTGTCCACCGTCTAGATATGTCGACCTCTGGGCTAATAGTGATTGCACTTACCAAAGATGCGCATAAAGCCTTGCAAAAACAGTTTATTGAACGCACCGCAGAAAAACGTTACGTGGCCTTATTAGATGGTATTGCCGAGCAGGATCATGGTGAAATTAACTTACCAATGCGGGTTGATTTAGACGATCGTCCGCGCCAATTAGTCTGTTATGAACACGGTAAACCTGCACTCACCAAGTGGCAGGTTCTTGAGCGTAAAGACGGTAAAACCAAGGTATATTATTACCCCAAAACAGGCCGTACTCACCAACTACGCATTCATTCTGCCCACCACAACGGCATGAACATGCCGATTATTGGTGATGACTTATATGGTCAAAAAGCAGATCTCTTACATTTGCACGCACAATACCTTGGCCTAACCCACCCCATCACTGGTGAGCCAATGGTATTTGAGGTCGATGCCGATTTTTAAGTCGGGTTAGATAGCGGATATAAAGCTAACAAGCAATAAAGCGAATGTTATCTTTTTGATTTATTTATCATTGCTGCTCTGAATATTACCGTCAAATAACTAAAAGAGAGGTCATTCATCAGTTTATAACTTCGGTAGATATCTGGTGTTATGTGAAATGGGTGGCTAATTGAGTCCCGACATATTCCCTTGGTAGTTATCGTAATGACAAAGTCGCTTGGTAATCACAAGTTAACTCACACCCTGACTAACTAAAAACTGGACAGAAATTAGTTATTAAGAACATAGGACCCCCATAATTTTCCTTTAAATATTTAAAAACTGGTTATGAGGGCGATAGGAAATCTATTATCCACGCGTTGTAGAGTTAGTGTTTATCTGTGAAATTTTACGTATTTCATTGGTGTCTTTTAGGCTCAAGCACACGTTGAGTAGATCACGGATATCCTCGTCCCTCGCCTTCCGAGATGACGTAAATTAAGCAGAGAGATTGCCATGCTCCCCCCCGTCATTCCCTACAGTGAATGCCCACGAGGGCTATAGAGAATCTATTATCCACGCGTTGTAAAGTTAGTATTTATCTGTGAAATTTTACGTGTTTCACTGGTGTCTTTTAGGCTCAAGCACACGTTGGGTAGATCACGGATATCCTCGTCCCTCGCCTTCCGAAATGACGTAAATTAAGCAGAGAGATTGCCATGCTCCCCCCCCGTCATTCCCTACAGTGAATGCCCACGAGGGCGATAGGGAATCTATTATCCACGCGTTGTAGAGTTAGTGTTTATCTGTGAAATTTTTCGTGTTTCACTGGCGTCTTTTAGGCTCAAGCACGCGTTGAGTAGATCACGGATAGCCTCATTCCTCGCCTTCCGAGATGACGTAAATTAAGCAGAGAGATTGTCAAGCTCAACCCCCGTCATTCACTGTAAACACAGCCTAAAATGCAGTAAAAACAACTAAAAAGGCCTGACTCCGATTGAATATCGAAATCAGGCCTGACTAACCCGCTGAACCTAAATGTTCAATGAATAGAGAATGCTTATTAAATCGGCCTCTCAATCATGTGTTCTTAACTTAAATCAACATTTTTGGTACCGAAGAACCATGTCATTGCAAATCCAACAAGATATGAAATTAGCAAACCGATGGTAAATATTGCCATACCCGCAAAAATACCTGAGCTTGATGTCATTAATGGCAAGGCAACAATACCTGATGGACCAAATACCGTATTTAAACCAATTGGTAACCCCATGTAAGAGACTAATCCAATAAAGAAACCACCAGCAGAACCGCCAACACAAGCAGTAACAAAAGGTTTAACACGCGGTAGCGTAACGCCGTAAATAAGTGGTTCGCCAATACCTAAGAAACCCGGAATAATTGCGCCTTTGACTTGCGTTCGTAGCAAAGAATCTTTTTTAGCTTTAGCATATAACGCTAATGCTGCGCCAACTTGTCCTGCCCCTGCCATCGCTAAAATGGGAAAAAGTGAATTAAAGCCCTGAGCATCCATCAAAGCAAAATAAACAGGTACAAAACCTTGGTGAATACCAAACATTACTGAGATTAAGAATAGTCCGGCTAAGATCGCACTGCCGAATGGATTACCATTAAGGTTGATGAATAACCATGACATACCTTTAAATAGCTCACCGCCAATCGGCATGATTATCACAAAGGTTACCGCTCCCATAATCAACAAGGTGATCATCGAGGTTAGAATCATGTCTAGATTGTCGGGAATAAATTGACGGACTTTTTTCTCAACACCGGCACCAATAATGGCAGCTATTAACACCCCAATAATATTGCCTCGAGGATCAATACCGTTACCAAAAAAATCCGTCATTCCTGAGTAAATGCCAGTGGTTGCATCTGGGTTATAACCTAATACAAAAAAAGACGCTAATATCGCACCATTAACACCTGAACCACCAAATGCTTGTTGAGCATTATAACCAATTAGGATACTTAAAAAGCTAAACAACCCTTTACTAAAGACTTTCATATACGCAATTAAATCAAGTAAATGCGTATTAGGTGTTGCATGACCAAGCACAAAAAGTTGTTCTAATAATGTCGCGATACCGAGTAGCAAACCCGCGGCAATAAAACCTGGAATTAAAGGCGTAAAAATAGTCGCAAACTTACTTAGAAAACGCTGCGCTGCACTGGTTTGTTTTTTCTTTAATTGTTGCTTATGCGCAGAAGCAACATCTTTAAGATCACTTTGCTGGTTTGATATATCCCCTGCCTCTCCCGGTTCTTTCTCAAGCATGCTATTCATCATTTCAGCCGCCGTTTGTGCTTTACCCGGCCC
Organism: Photobacterium sp. S4TG1; assembly: GCF_036040035.1. Taxonomy (NCBI): domain Bacteria; kingdom Pseudomonadati; phylum Pseudomonadota; class Gammaproteobacteria; order Vibrionales; family Vibrionaceae; genus Photobacterium; species Photobacterium sp. S4TG1. Next base: position 13,214 of record NZ_JAYXUH010000010.1, on the reverse strand, counting down.
TAAAACAATTTGAAATTGATCATCACTTTCAACTAATCCCATGACGCCAGCAATGCGCTTAATTGAATCTCGATCAGCTAAGTTATCATCTTGTAATGTAAGACGTAATCGCGTCATACAGTTACCACATTTGATAACATTTCCCTTGCCACCAATTGCCGTGAGTATTTCTTGTATCATTGAAGCGGTTATTTTGGCCATCTTATGCTCCTTAACAAAACCTATTGTTTAATCATTCTTGGTCTAAAAGTGCATGACGAATAAAGCCATTATGTTTACTCAGTTTTGCTGCTGCCAACTCTGCATCAATATCAAGTAAAATCATTAAGATGGCGGTTTTACAGTGATTATTACATTGGGCTAATGCAGCAGCTGCCTGTGATTCTAAGCATCCCGTCGCTTCAACCACAATATTATGCTGACGCTGAATAAGCTTGGCATTGGTTGCTTCAACATCAACCATTAGGTTTCCAAATACTTTTCCGGTACGAATCATTGCGCCAGTGGTTAACATATTCAAAACTAATTTCTGCGCGGTACCAGCCTTCATTCTTGAAGAACCCGTTACGACTTCAGGTCCAACAATGGGTGTCATATTAATGTCTGCAATCTGCGTCATTGGACTGTTGGCATTACAACTTAATGTCGCAACCGTTGCACCAATACTTTTTGCATAGTTCATCGCCCCTAATACATAAGGCGTACGCCCACTTGCAGCAATCCCTACAAGTACATCTTTTTGATTAAAACCAATTTGTTGCAAATCCGCAGCACCAAGTTCAAGGTTATCTTCTGCATTTTCAACCGCTTTTAAAATAGCTTGGTGTCCACCCGCGATTAAACCAACCACAACATCAGGGTTTGAGCCATATGTGGGAGGACATTCACTGGCATCTAAGATACCTAATCGACCTGACGTTCCAGCACCTATGTAAATCAAGCGACCACCAGATTGAAAAGCATTTGCTATAAGATCAACAACCTCCGCTATTTCAGGAATAATAGCTTCTACCGCTAAAGCCACTTTCTGATCTTCCTGATTAATCACTTTCAACATATCAATTGTTGAAAGCATATCGATATTCTCACTCATTACATTTCGGCTTTCGGTCACTAAGGTTGTTAGGTCGATCTTCATAATCTGCTCTCTTGCTTAACTATTAGGTTTGAGAGAAATCATATAGAATAAAAAATTCAATTAAGTGACAATAATCACAACTAAAATTATTCATTTCATGCCAAAATTAGAGAATAAATAGCGTTAGCAATATCTAGATACAGAGCGAAAAACCAAACTTATTCCTTTAATTTCAGTAAAATAATAAAATATCATCACAAGAATAATCTTTAGCCAACATTGAATAATTAATTCAAAAAAATGAGGGAATTATGAGTATTTTAGAGAAAATGCAAAACCAGAGAAGTAGTTTATCGAGCAATGGAGTGAAAATATTAGACTTTATTCTTGAAGATCCAGCATCATTAAGCGCTTATGTTAGCCAAGATTTAGCCGCCAAAGTTGGCGTTTCTCAATCTGGTGTCATCAAATTTGCCCAACGGCTTGGATTTAAAGGTTTTACGGCTCTTAAACTTGCCATTATTGAAGATCTTGCTCAACAAAAGGCCATTCTAGAGCCTAAAAGACCCATTCATAACAAAATTCATAGCGATGACTCTTCATTAACCATTGCCCAAAAGTTAATTCAAGAGAAAACCCACGCTATGATTGCAACAACCAATGCTATTGATTTTTCTGAATTTGAGGCTATTGTTAAGCAGATCAATCAAGCGCACCGTATTCAAATTGTCGGTATTGGTGGTTCAGCATTAACGGCGAAAGATCTTACTTTTAAACTGTTAAAAATCGGGATTACAGCACTCAACGAACAAGATACGCATGTCCAAGTTGCCACAGCAAATACACTCACTAAAGACGATATACTCATCGCGATTTCATTTTCAGGCACACGCAGAGAAATACTTGTTGCAGCCCAATCAGCCCATGATAAAGGCGCAACAATTATTGCGTTAACCAATATTAAAAAAAGCCCCTTACGAAAATTAGCCCACTACACGATTGATACCATTGCTGATGAAAAACAGTTTCGCAGTTCTTCTATTTCTTCTCGAACGGCACAAAATGTTATTACAGACCTACTTTTTATGACGTTATTACAACTGAAAAGTGATAAAGCAAAACTATTACTCAACGAGATATCCTCCGCAGTAGAAAGGATCTGATTTATTGTTTATGTATAGCGTAGGTATAAAGGACATAGTATTTTTAATAAAACACTTAGTTTAAACATTTATATTAATATACAACGAGCTAAGCAAACTGCTGGAGATAGCAAAAAGTAAACTTCATTAGCGTATGAAGATTATAATGATGGAAAAATAAAAAAGTAAAAACCACCATAGAAAAAAATAAATGCTATAAAAGTAACCAAACCGGCAAAAAAATTTAGCTTATTATCATAATAACTAATCCAACCACCGGAAAATAATATATTTTTTGTAGCTAACGCGTACACCACATTTAACAGCGAAACAACAAAAGCAATAAAAAATAATATTTCCATTACACACCTCGTTTTCATAAATATAACTAAGTAGATAAAGATATTTCGAACTAACTGATTAGGTGAAATAAGTCATTAACTATATCATTCAACCTTGGATAACCTTTCTATTTATTCCATATCTGTAACTACAACGTTTATTATTTCATGTGGAGTTACATTCCCCTATCTACAGAATGTTACCTTAATCAAGCATATTAATATAGTTCTATTCTCATCATTTATACTAACTCAATCAGTATCAAATAAAACATTTAATAAGAAATAGTTAGATTAACCATTTCATCTAATACTAACCTTCAAAAAACCATTATAAATAATAAAACATATCAACCAAAATTATATTAAATAAACATAATTAAACTCATTGTTATTTTCTCTAATGAACACACTCAATAGAATAGTTGATAAATGAACTGTAATCATTCCTAAAAAATAATTTTAATATTTAAATTTTTTTTACAGATAGAACATCTTTCCATGTTTTAAAGAATATGACATTGTAATATATCATATTCTTCCTCCGTTTTTATCTCGTCTTATTATTTATTACAACTTAGAGCAAACCAAGCCAACCTCAGCCCTCCAACCATTACCAATACCAATTGCTGCACAGCCCACCAGACCGCCAATCGTTTCCTTGACCACTTCATATCCTCAAATATCAAGGTCGTGGATAAATAATTGGGAGAATTTAAATTCGTTTTTCAGACACCTAAAGAATATCAGAAAAGCAATTTATACAACGAACGCTATTGAGTCACTGAATAGTGTTATTCATAAAGCTATTAAAAACAGAAAAGTATTTCCAGAGTCAAATTCACTATTGGATCAATAAACGCTTAACTATACAAGGATTCCCTACAGCTACACAGTCATCAGGAATATCTTTACTTACTACACTACCTGCACCAATTACAGCTCTTTTACCTATAGAAACACCTGGTAATACAATAACGCCATAACCTAACCATGCATCATCCCCAATATAAACAGGTGATATTTTTAATCGTTCCCATTCATCAGAATCCCCCCGTCGTTCAATTGCATGTCCACTACAATCCATAATAACCACATTAGGACCAAAAATAACTCTGTCACCAATATCAACTAAATTATATGAGCAGATAGATGTTCCTTGGAGAACGCAATTTTTTCCTATCCTAATTCGACCAAATTTTTCATCTCTTAATGCAACACATGTCAATTTAGTTGGACCAGAAGGAAAGGCTGGAAGCTCTGTTGATTCAATATAACAACCAGAATCAATATCTATTGTATTTGTTTTGATATCTAAATTTGAAATCACACCAGAGCCATTTACTTGTGTCATCGTAATAGATGGACAACCCGAAAAACTAACCCAAAAGTTAGCGTTAAAATATTGAGCATATCGTCCCATCACTTGTATATCTGTTAATTTTGAATCATTTTGTGAACACAGTATTCTCTTTGAAATATACATAAATTCACCCCACTCTAAATGTATTAGGTACTTCCTTTATTGAACCATCATGTAATAAAAATACTCTATCAGCAGATGCAATAGTTTCTGGTCGGTGAGCAATCATAATAATAGGGATCCCTATATCTCTGAAAGTCTGACAAACAAGTGATTCTGTATAAATATCTAAACTACTTGTTGCTTCATCTAATATCAATAATTCTGGTTTTTTATATAATGCTCGGGCAATGAGTATTCTTTGTTTTTGACCTCCAGATAAACTCGCTCCCATTTCGCCAATTAAAGTGTGATATCCCATGTTCAATTGCTCAATATCATCATGTACACCTGCTTTTTGAGCACATTCAACTAACCATTCTTCATCTAATTCCGAACCAAAAAAAGTAATATTTTCAATTATTGAACCGCTAAACAATTGATCATCTTGAAGTACAGCACCAATACGTCCTCGGATCTCTTTTATTGATAAATTGGAATTTCCAAAAAAACGTATACAACCTTTTGTCGGTTTATAAATACCAAGTAATAATTTAGATATTGTTGATTTTCCACATCCAGAGGAGCCGATCAAAGCAACAATTTCCCCATGCTTTACGTTAAATGAAGCGTTATTCAATAAGAGTGGTTCATTTATGCCATAAGAAAATGAAACTTCACAAAAATCAATCAAACTAATATTATTACCGTCTGGTTTATATTGAGTTGATGCAATTATATAATCATTGTTTACTTCTTTCTGATTAAGAACGATATCTGCCAGTCTCTCGTTATAAACAGAAAGCATTTTATATTCAAAATATTTATCTATTAATGAACTAATACTTCCTGAAAAACGTCCTTGATATGATAGAAAAGCAACAAGCATTCCAATTGTAAATTGTCCACTTAGAACCAAATTTGCACCAAACCAAAGCACTGCTGCTGAAACTAAACTAATAATAGTAATATTTATCGTGTTATATATCATCACTAACTTTAATTCATATAACTGTGTATTTCGTCTATTAATATTCAAATTTTTCCATGCTAATTCTCGCCATGGTAATGTTCCATTAACTCGAAGACTTAATACTCCACGTACTGTTTCTATAAAGTAACTTTCCTCTTTAGTATTGGCTTCCCACGTATTTTCTTCTGCTCTTTTAAATGTACCAAACCATGCAAAACGTAATATCACATAAATACCAGCAGCAATAATCGCTATCATCGAAAGTAATGGACTATATAAAAACATCACTGTCAATGTGCCTACAACCAAAACAACATCAAGCAATGCTTGAATCAGACTGGTTGTTAGCGTATTTTGAATAACATTCACAGCTGAAAATTTTGCACTAATACTACCAATATCACGTTTTTCAAACCAATCTATCGGTAAACGAAATAGATGATGAAAAACATTTGCTGTCCATTGCATATTAAAATTAACTGACAGCGTTATCGTTGCCCACTCCTTCGCTAAACCTATTAATGTTTGAGTTGCTGTAATAAGAAGTATAGCGAGTATAATCAATACCAATAAATTTTTATCATAACCTACTAATACCTCATCAATAACGATTTGATTTAGCATTGGAAGTAATAGAGAAAGAACTTCTAACACTAAAGAAAATCCAAAAATTTTTATTAATGAAGATTTTAAACCTATTGTTTTACCAATAATTTCGAATAGCCTTATTTTTTCTTTCTCATCTATTTTTTTAAACTCATGTGTAGGTGTTAACTCAAGAGCAATACCAGTAAAATGTTTGTTCACATCAGCAAGCGTTAAATTAACGACACCATTTGCAGGATCATGAATAACAACCTTATTTTCTTTTACAGATTTAAGAACAACAAAATGATTTAAATTCCAATGCAAAATACAAGGTGTACTCAACTGATGCAATTCATCTAAATCAAGTCTCACCGCTCTACCTGAAAGTTTTAAAAGCTCAGCACACTCAATAAGACGAGTAAATGACATTCCATGCTGTGTAATACCAAACTTTGATCTCAAATGCCTTAAACTTATTTTATGACCATGCCAATCAGCAATCATTGCTAGACAAGCAACGCCACATTCCGCACTTTCAGTTTGGCGCACTAAAGAAAGTTTATCTCCCCATTCCCAATCCAATTCATTTATTATTTCCATGAACTAAACTTTCCCTTTAATTGTATATAATGGCTCAAGCACCCATTCGTATATTTTGCGAGTATCAAGTTCAACATCAGCGATAACAGTCATACCAGAAACAAAACGCTCTTCACGCCCATAAACCGTTATTGTTGGCTTCAATAGCTCAACCCTTACTTGATACAATCCTCCAACTTCAGTGTTATTTACCAAACCGTGATTTGAAATCATATCGGCTGCAATTGCTGATTTAGATATGCTAGTAATAATCCCTGCCTGTACCCCAAATTTTTCATAAGGAAATGCATCAAATCTTAATCTAACTTTTTGCCCGACCTTTATAAAACCAATACTTCTACTTGGGGCATACAGTTCGACAAATGCTTTTTCACTGTCAGGCGAAATAACTAATAAAGTCTGACCATTACTCACAGAATGTCCTTCAACCGCAAGTATTGAGGCTATTACGCCTTTAATAGGAGAAAGAACTTGACTATCACTCTGATATATAAATTCCACTTTATTTTGTGTAATAACCTCAAGTTGTTTATCAATATCTTTCAGCATAAGACTCAAGTTAATATCAGTACTTTTAAGCGTAAATATGAGCTTTTCTTTTTCTCTTATTAATTTTTGAAGATTTAATTTATGAATTTGTACTTGGGACTCTTTAGAATACAATTCAAGTTGTTTTTTTTGATGCTCAACTTCTGATATGAATTTGTTATTAAATAATGGCTTTTGTTTATTAAATAACGATCGAGTAAGCTCAAGTTCACTATTTGAAAGTTTTAATACATGATGTAAAATACTAGCTTCATCATCTAATCTATTAATATCGTCAGTCAACGCTTCTCGCTCAAAAGCTGCCTTTTGTATTTCTTGTTTCTTACGTTCAAATAAAAGTCTATATTGATTTTCAATAGATGCTAATATGCGTTTTTTGACACCAACACCTGTATCATCAAACCTCTCTGTTTTTATTTCATAAAGAGATGTCATACTTTCAACACGATCCCCTTCTTTGACAAATAATTGTTCTACAAAGCCAGAATCATTAGCTTGAACTTTAACCATGCCACCTAAAGGACTAACAATACCGATTAACGTTTCTCTCCTTGTATATTCGGCAAAAGAAATAAAAATAACGATAGCTATCAATAAAAATATTGATAGCACAAGATAAATATTTTGATTAAAAGAAGTATTAAGTAATATACGTCCTTCATTACTTATTTTTTGTGCTTCAAAATACTCTGGTCGATAAAGATTTTTTCCTCGTGCAACCATACCCATTATCTCTTAAATAATTTGAATCACATCAATAGCATTACCTAATGGTTCAACTAATCGCTTATTAATTTTAGTTGAAGAAAGATCTGCACCACATTGACAAATTTTTGTATGACAACGAATAGGTTTTATCGGTAAAATAACTTTTTTATCATATATAGAACCAATTGATCCATCTTGCATACACCATGCACGATATATTTCACCAGCAAACGTAATAACTATGCTTTCAACCCCTGCATAGCAATCCCAACCAATGAAATTTACTTGATCATTAATAAGTAAATCAAAAGTTGATCGCGTCTCTTTTGAGCCATCTAGATATTCAATTTCGAGAAAAGATCTCGGCTCTGGAAGATTCTTTTCGTCTGGCCAGCCTTTGAAGCTTTGCATCAATGACTCTTGCTTATCAGTATAATTGTATTTTTTTGTAATACCACCGTGACCAAAACCTTCAAATAGAGGTTGTAGTGCAATTGAACATTTAACCTGTTCTTTTAAACTTTCAGCGAACAAATAACAATCATTAAACTTTTGAGGATCCATCATCACATTGACATGCAATCGAGTATTTTTCGATTTTTCTAATATTTTGGCCACTTTCAAAAAATGAACTTCATCTTTGATGTCATTAACATGGTAACTAAGGCTTACGCCATTTAGATATTCAGCATTCTCTCGCCACCATAACAAAGACTTTGAACCATTTGAAACAATACAAACCACACCATTTTTTTCATTAATAAACTTAACAAGATCAGTGAAGTATCTAAGAATAGTGACCTCTCCACCTCCAAATTCAAAATAAGGAATTAAACTAAGTTTTTTAGAATGAGACATTATATTTTCTACAAAATTAACCACGACATCATACGATGGCGCTTTAATTGACCCACTATTTAAGTCTGGATGACAATAGTTGCATTTATAGTTACAGTTATTCATTAAAGCCCAGTTTATTGAAAAAACCTCACAGTTACTTCTAATATTTATAGCTTCTTTTATTATCGCCATTAATACATCACCTTAATATCAACAAAAAACAACAAATATAACAGGCGTTATATGTACCCGTTATATTTCAAACTCCCCACAAAAATATAAACATAAAACAAAATATAGTCCTCAAAAAGATTAACAATTACATATAAAATAATGGCAAAAATAATAATTTTAAGTTTCCATTCAATTCTACAGATACTACATTTTCTTTTACTGTAAAATGGGAGGATTCTATCGGTTATTTTACTTTATTTTAATCTGCAACTTGAACAATTGTAAATATATGATTTTATTTAAAATAGAAACTCAATTAAACATCGACTTATTTACGCAACAATTCTATAGCTTTAATTTCAATAAAATTTATTATATTCCATAATCCAACAGGTGTTATAAATAACACAGATAATAATAAAAAATCATTTTGAGTATTTATTATCCCACCTAACAAATATAAATAATATATGTTAGCTAAAGTGAAAATTATTTTTTTCATTTATATTCCTTGAGGGAGTGATAGCACTCCCTCTATAAAAATTAATTACGACAAGCTGATGCTGCCCCCAAGGCAGAAGAAACAGCAGCATAACCAGAAAGCCCTCCAGAAGAAATCATCCCTAGTCCGCCAACTACAGCTCCAGCTACAGCTAAACCGCAGGCAGAACCTAAATTTCGCCCATTACTTTGAGTGCCAACAAATCCGCCACCTTGACCACCATAAGAAGTATGATTACCACGGTAACCACCTGAATTATTACGATTTGTTCCTGCGCCATCTCCGCAACCATCGACCAGTAATATCTCATTTGCATTTAAATTATACATAATAATTTCCTTTTTATTTTTACAGTAAAAAAAGTACTGCACTCATTTAAGGCTAAAAGATCATTCACCTTGTTAGCCATGTTTTCTTTTTCCCTACGATTTCATCTATATATCCCAAAAGGTTTGGCAACCAAGTAATCGACTCTAATACTAATGAAAACAAAGGTGCCTTTAATATTTGACTCGTCGTTAATTCCTGTTTTAAATCGTTATCTTTGATATATAAATGAACAAGCATTAAATAAAAGATCATATTTATTCCACCTAAAAGAAGAGGGATCCAAATATGAAATATCACCATTACCCCTAATAAAATCATACTCGATGGAAAAATATATTGTAACGCTGTAATAACAAACCAAGGGGTTGAACAAAAACCTGCAAACCAATGCGTTTTCCACGCGACAACATACGCTTCTACTCGCCCTCTAGCCCATCTTCGTCTCTGATTAAATAAACTTTTTGAATCAATTGGACATTGTGTTGAAGCTTTTGCTTTTGGCGCATATCCTGCTCTATATCCATTCGATATTGCTTTCCAACACCAAGCAATATCCTCAACCAACCATTCACTCCAACCGCCAATATCTTTAACTACTGATGCGCGGTGAGCAACAAAAGCGCCTGCTAAAACAGGGACGTAACCTAACTTATCCTGTGCGGCTCTTATCGCACCATAAAAACTTATATGCTCATAATGCTGTAATAATCCAATAAAACTGTCTTTATAGTTGCTCGGAGTAATATATCCACATACCGCCGCATATCTATCATCAGACCATAACTTACTAACTAACGCTTTAATGCCATTTGGTTCAATAAACGTATCACTATCAACAATGACATAAGCATCTCCTGTTGCAATCTCTAAGCTGAGAGCATAATCCAACGCAAAACCTTTACGCCCATTATTTTTATGTTTGTTTATTAATAAGTACTTTTGTCGCCTTGGAACATTTAACCATTGCTCAACAGCTTTTTTACTGTCATTCGTTGACCCATCATCTATTATTAAAACCTCAAGCAGTAATGGATATTCTTGATTATCTAAATAAGATAATGTCTTTAATAAAATATCAGAACCTTCATTATAATAAGGAACAAAAACAGACACTGACGGTAATGTATTAACATTTACTTGTTCTTTTCCATATTTATAAAACACCAATAATACAACCGTTATAAATAATGTTATTGATGATGTTAAAATTAAAATTAGCTCAAGAAAATCAAACATTATTCGACACCTTAGCAATAATTAGCAATTAATCTGTTGATTGATTCATTTGAATGTTTTTTCTTACTTAAGTATTCATCATTCAAAATAGTAAATGATGAATACTTTAAATCTCGAAGTTCAAACTTAACATTACCAATTTTCAACCTCTTTTCTTTCGCTAAATTAACAATCTTACTTTTAAAATCTTCAACGCAAAAATCACCAATATTTATTCTGTTTCGAGAGATCAAATCTATTTTTATATCACCTGCTAATATTAAGTTATCTTTACTTTTATTCTTAACATCAAGTTCTTCTAAAATTGCATAATTTTCTTGGTAATTTAATTCATTGATGAAATTTTCAATTAACGTATTAATATCATTCTGTGATAAATTATCATTCAAACATGAATACTTTTCTATGTTAAAAAATAAATTTTTCAACCACTGTGTAATTAATAAATGATCATCCCAAACAGCACCGACACCATTAGCAATAACATAGTTACCAAAATCAGGAACAGCAGTAATTGTTCCAAAATCAAGAAAACGACCATCAATGCCTATATTTGAACTAGTCAAAGAGCCATGTGGTATTCCCTTTACTCTAGAATATGCAATTTGTTTTGCTATACGAAGTACAAGGTTTTTTAAACAATCAAATAATTCTTTTTTTGACGATAATATTGAATCACTCAGGCCAAATGATCTCGGTAAATAATTAATACACTCTTTCACCCGAGCTGTATCATCATTTCTTAAAGAAATATATTCAGGAAAGGGCCAAAAAAATGTTGCTCTTTCAAAATGAGCAGGACGAATAGAAAACTCCCTTATCGCTAAAGCACATGGTTTCTTAGGACAATTATCTGAATATGAAAACCCTTCTTGAACATTTGTTTTAATAATAGCTAAAGTCCTAATTGATCCAAAAGGTAAATGTTGATGACAAATTTCGCCCCAAATAGCTTCAGAAATTGCTTCATCTAAAAATAGTTTTCCATGAGAATGTGATTTACTCATATTTTGTGCCACTAATGGTGTCACACCAATCCCCTTAACTTGAAAAGCACCATCAAACCCACAACGAGCACTCCCCCCATTACAAACTTCATGTCTAGAGCCATAACGATCAGCCCAGAACGTTTTACATTCATTGAATATTAAGCGATTAGAATCTGCATAATTAGGTAACACATAAGAATATTCATTTAATAAAAATGTCTCTATTTCTTCTTTTGAGCCATTAATATTGTATTTTTTTAATAAATCATTATTAAACCAAACAAGTTCGACGCCTTTTAATCGGAAAGTATCAAATGAAGAAAAAGATATATCAGGTAAACTTTTTTTTAATAATTTATTTTTATCTATAGAAATGGCTTTAATACTCACGATCTATTTCCTATTGTTTTTTATGACTGAACCTGAATTATCTCGAACACATATATTGATATCTTTGTATGATATAAACGCTTTATTTCTAGCACTTCTATATAATGATTTAATTAACGATAAAATATACGTTTTTTCTGTGCACATGAAGTCAACAATAATCAAATTATCACCATCATTCCAACACATTGGGTGAAGAACAAACTTATCATCATATAAATATTCAGTAAGTGTATTATTACCAACCCAAGCCCAAAAAACATAACCTATTGGATTAATATCACCTTTTCCTTTAATTAATATATACTGGTCGTGTAATATAGCAGGCTTAACCCAATATAAAAATGAATTAATATTTACATTTTTATGAATCTCATCTTTAACTGTTACTTCTAATAGTAACCCAATCTCTTGTAATATATTACTCTTCGTTTTACCTGATTGTTTCCTCTCCATAAATAAAGAGTTTTTAGTGCTAACCGAGAGGTTAGAATTATCTAAAATCATTATAAAAGTGTCCATGAGTAAATTTAAAAACAACTCTATTAATTAATATCATTAACTACTTAAATTATATAATTCAATGTAAGTAAGTAATGAATTTTTAACATTCACAATCAAACTATAATATTAAGCTATTTTAGAAATGTGATTATGTTCGCATTTATTTTTTATAATTTACAAATTAACCATATTATTACACTAAATTTAACTTGCTAAAAAAATGACTTACTTTGCCACATTACAATGGTTAATACTTAGATTTATAACAGATCAAACCATAATTTAAAAAAATACACATATAACTCTCTACTATTTTATTTTTTACATATGATTAAGTTCAATATTTTATTTATACCTATAAGCATAATGTAATTATCCTTTAAAAAATAAGGTTATTTTTATATATAAACCTCCGATGCAAAAAGCATAGTTAATTTAACTAGCTCGTCAGAAATGACATCATCACATTATAATTTAATGGTTGACACGATGACTAAAAGAATACGCTTGAATTTCAATTGGGATCCGAACAACTCGTTTTAGATCAAGTATGCTCAGCAGCGATGAATATGGTGGTATTACACCAAATGAATCATTACTCAATATTGTAATAGTCAATAAATACTGGCTGTAATTTTAAAGGTTAAACAATATATTAACTTTTACTTATTTGATCAAAGCTTGGTTAGTATCTTACAGCAAGCCTTAGCTGCAACTGAGTGATAGCGCCTGAACAATAACTCACCATGCTTAACGCGCTGTAACGTCTAAATACATTTGTGGGCAAGCTGTAGTAGTGCATTAAATT